>JALCBR010000039.1 GCA_028066245.1 Pirellulales bacterium
GAAAGCTGCGCGGAACAAAAAAAGCGGAACCCCCGAAAACACCGGGGAATTCCGCTATGTGCCGTTGTCTACCCTTGAAGGGATGGGCGATGAGGGACTCGAACCCCCGACCCTCTCGGTGTAAACGAGATGCGCTAGCCAGCTGCGCCAATCGCCCTGTTGACGTTCTATTCTCGTATCGAGCTGCAATCTTGAACGTTTATCCTAGAACGGGGTTTCAAATGCTGCAATCCTTAGAGATCACGTTAAGGCCGACGCGCAACTTGAGCAATCAAGGAGATTGACGGATCGAGAGAGCGTGGGCTTGCATAAACTCTCCGGGCATAGCGGCCATGCCGTTGCAGTTACCGGACAGTTTTACATCGGAAGTTCACAATCACTCAATCTTTGCTGTAGGTCATCGCCCAGGCAACTCAGGCGGATCGGACGGTGTGACACTGCTGGTCTGTACTCTGCTCCGAGAGGATTACACCATGAAAAGTCTTCGGCGCATTTTTGGCGGCTAGACGCTGGCACGTCCGATGGAATGATAGGTGAAGCCAGCTTGGCGCATTTGTTCAGGTTCGTAGAGATTGCGCCCGTCAAACACCAAGGGGCGAGCCATACGACGGCGCATCTCGGCGAAATCGGGGTGGCGGTAGTCGTTCCACTCCGTTGAGATCACCAAACCTTCAGCCTTGTCCAGCGCGGCCAGCGGAGATTCTGCGTAGGTAAGCGTTTCGCCGAGCTTGTCACGAACGGCCTGCATAGCAACCGGATCGTGCACGGTGAGAGATGCGCCGGCCTCCATCAATTCTCTGGCGACGACGAGTGCCGGCGCTTCGCGGATATCGTCTGTTCGCGGTTTGAAAGATAGACCCCACATAGCGAACCGTTTTCCGGAGAGGTCATCACCAAACTCACGTCGAATCTTCGTGGTGAGTACCGATTTTTGCCTTGTGTTGATATCGTCCACTGCGTCAAGCAGTGCTGGTTTGACACCAACGTTCCTGGCGATGGATGCCAGGGCACGAATGTCCTTAGGAAAACAGCTTCCGCCATATCCCAACCCTGGGAAGAGGAATTGAAAGCCGATCCGCTCATCGTGGCCGATGCCGCGGCGAACATCGTTGACGTCCGCATCCATCCTTTCACAAACATTGGCGACTTCGTTGATGAAGCTAATCTTGGTGGCCAGCATGGCGTTGGCTACATACTTGGTCATCTCCGCACTCTCGGGGCTCATGGCCAAGAACGGATGTTCGGTTCGCAGGAATGGAGCATAGAGAGACCTCAACTTGTCTCCGGTTGAAGATTTGCGAACGCCAACAACGACGCGGTCTGGCTTCATACAATCATCCAGAGCGACACCTTCCTTGAGGAACTCTGGATTACTGGCGACATCGATTTCCCGGCCTGACTTCTGTTGCAGCCTCGCAGTCGCTTGGGCGTTGGTGCCGACTGGAACTGTGCTCTTGATGACTACGCTGGGGCCTTCTGGAAGAACTTCCGCCAGCTCATCAATCACGGCAAACAGGGCGTTGAGGTCGGCAGAGCCATCATCGGACTGAGGAGTTCCCACAGCAATAAAGACGAAGTCTACTCCCGCCACGGCTTCGCTCAGGCTCGTTGTGAATTGGAGCCGATCCTGTTGACTGTTGCGGCGGACAAGTTCTTCCAGTCCAGGCTCATAAATGGGGATCCGCCCTTCCTGCAACATCGCGATTTTCTTCGGATCAATATCGACGCAGACGACATAATTTCCTGTTGCGGCAAAACAGGCCCCGGTCACTAATCCGACATAACCAGTGCCGACCATTGCGATTTTCACGGTCAAACCTCAAGAACATTACGAGCTACAATTCGCAAGTGCCTATGCCTTCGGATCGAGTTCGTCCACAAGCCTAGCATAATGTTGACTCAGCTCCCGGCGGTCGGGTGGCAGGGTCTTCGCTTGAGACGCGCTCTTGATTCGCGACTGCCACCATACGAGCGCACCGTGGAGAGTCGTCTCGACAGGAATACGAGGCCGCCAACAAGTCTCACTCGTGATGCGATCAATGTTCGCAATCAGGTTCCTGCCGAAACCGGGGTTGGCTTCAATCACTTCACGCTGTGTTCCCGCGATTGCTTGCAGCATTTCTAGTAGATCGCCAGTCCGTTGCCGCGTTCCTGATCCGATATTGTAGACGCGTCCTGGACGACCATGCTCGGCAAGTTCGCGATACGCGCGAGCCGCGTCGCGACCGTCAGAGACATCAATGAATGTGTTCAAGCTGTGAACGCGGATGGGTGTTGGCTGATTTTTCGCAATCTGGCTTGCCCATTCCGCCAGCATTAACCGTGGCTCTTGTCTGGGGCCAGCATGCTGAAAGCTACGACCGATGACAAGATCAAGTTGCTGGTCTCCGGCAATCGTTCGCAAAACACGCTCCGCTGCCAGTTTCGTCATCCCGTACCCGCGCGAAGGTTCCAAAATCGATTCCTCATGCACGCGAACGCCGCAGGTTGGCCTAGCATACACGTGTGCGGTCGACGCGAAGATAAAACGAGGGCGGTTTGGCATTTTGGCTGCCAGGTTGACAATGCTTCGAACGCCGTCCACGTTGATCTGCACGGCCAATGCGTTGGGAGTGATTTGGCCGCAGTCGCGCGGATTGGAAAGCGCAGCGAAATGGAATATCACGTCAGGCCGAAAATGCCGGATAGCGTCTACGGTTGCCGACGGAATCACATCACTTGCGACCGTGCCTGAGAGGTCCCACGCTGCCAACGGAATATCCCGCAGCGCCGAATTTTGCGCCAGGTGATCTGGCCAGGTGTGACATCGTGCAAGACCAAGGATTTCATCACCAGAGGTCACCATCAGCTCGGCGAGGTGAGATCCCAAGAACCCCGTGATACCTGTAATGAGCGCGCGCAAGCATTTCTCCGCAAGTTGCTGGGTTCGTCGTGATTCTTCGAGAAAGGTTGAGGTTGTCAGCATAACGAACCATGCCGGTCCCTCGCGAGATCTCAAAACGAAACTCAACACCAAGGAGTGGAAGTCGATGGATTCGTCCTTGAGCGGTGTGCATCGGATGCGTCACAAGTGAGCGAGCAGCTAGCCGCCAGCGTCCGTCGTATACTCATCCAGCAAGAAGACATCGACGCGAGCACTTTGCCGGGCAGCATCTTGCAAATCCGCAGGTAATGGCTCATGATCCCCAGCCTGCGAGGGACGGATACGCTCTTCGTCCACTCCTAGTTCGATCAGGAAATCTCGAACAGCCCGACAGCGGCGGTAGGACAGCTCGAAATTGTCCGCTGCAGAACTCCCGGATATTTCCGGCTTGGGTGAGGTGTGACCGCGGACTTCGATCTTCTGCGGTTTGCCAATCATGTCGCGCGTCGCAATTTGCAACTGAACCTTTGCTTGTTCAGAGAGTTCACTTGACCCCATTTCAAACTGCACACGCGTCCCGATCACCGTCTCCGTTCCCGGTCGCACAAACTCAACTCGCGCATGCTCTCCGACAGCGGCCTTGACGGGCGCACCTCCATTCATCGTATTGGCGCGGAGCGCGCGACCCTGGCTGGCAAGCTTCTCGAGATTGGAATTTCGCGGCATCATCTCGCCGGGGGCCATGCTCAGCGACGCCGTATCATGTCCAAAGCGGTGGCGGATCGATTCGACAAGCGCCTGGTATTTCTCATTCTGCTTAATCTCAGACAGCGAAACAAGCATGATGAAGAACGTGAGCAGCAGCGACATCATGTCGCCAAAGGTCACAACCCATTCGGGAATGCCAGGAACTTCTTCTTCTTCCATGGATTTGACTTTCTTGGTGCGACGCCCACGAACGAGACCAGGAGGGGCGAAACGAGCGGAGCCGACACAATCGGTGGATTAATTTCCACGCGGGAGTCCAGTCGTCACTCAAACAAGTTTGTCAGGCTGCTTCTTCCTCTTTGGGACGCTGCTTGGGTGGAACATATGTGTTGAGTGTCTGTTGAATCACTCGTGGGTTGTCACCGTTTTGAATTCCCGCAATGCCGCGAATGGTGATTTCCATCGCCAGGACTTCCAGTTTGTTCAAGAAACCAAGTTTGTCGGCCATGGGCAGACAAAACAGGTTTGAGAAGATGGCGCCATACAAGGTGGTAATCAACGCCACGGCCATGCCGGAGCCAATGGACGATGGATCCGACATGTTGCCCAACATGATGATCAAGCCCATCAACGTCCCGATCATTCCAAACGCAGGACCGAATCTTCCCAGCGCGTCAAACAGCGATTTTCCGTCTTTGTGCCGAGTGAACACGGCTTCCATCTCCGTCCGCATCACATTTTCAGTGATTTCCTGCGGGGTGCCATCCACGGCCATTTGCACTCCGAGAACAATGAATGCGTTGTCAACATCTTCCAGCTTGGCTTCCAGTGCTAACAGTCCTTCGCGTCGGGCCGTTTCCGCCAGCTGGACGATTTGCTCAATGAGCTCTGGGATCTTGGGAGTCTTGTTGAGGAAGACCGTCTTCAACACGCCAAAGATGCTCAAGAAAGTCTTGAGTGGAAAGGAGATCAAAGTCGCCGCGATCGCCCCGCCGACCACGACCATCAGCGATGGGTAGTCAATAAACGCGCCAAAAGAAGAGCCTGGCGCAATCGCGATCGCTGCGACCAGCAGGATGATTCCCAGCAGAAGCCCAACCACGGAGGAAATATCCATCTTGATCTCCTAGTTGTGCCTTTGAGGGAGGGCAACAGCATCCGATTCCAAGCTCACGGGAGATGGCAAGATGAACTTGCTGCGATGATATTCCACTGTTCGCTGGACGACATCCTGCATGCTTTCACGGACGGTGACACGTTCACCGGAGGTCAAGGTGATAATGGTGTCCGGACGTTCTTCGACATAGCGGATGAGTTCCGCGTTCAGTACGAAGTCGTCATCATTAAGCCGAGTCAGGCGAATCATCTTTGTTCACTTGAATCCCCCCAAGTGCAAAAGGTGAAGGATACTACCGCCGCAGGTTGAGGAGCTCGTCCAACAGCCGCTGGGCGGCGTCGATGACTCGCGTATTACCTCGATATTGCGTTGACGCAAGGATGAGATCGATCAGGTTTGAGCCGACATCCGTGTTGGAAAGTTCAACGGCACCTGCAATCAACCGTCCGACGCCTTGCTCGCCAGGCTGCCCCTGAATCGCCAGACCAGAGTTGACGCCGCTGGCGTACAAGTTTTCCCCCTTCTGTTCCAGGCCGGCAGGGTTGGCGAACCGCGCCAAAATCACCTGGCCCAGATCTCGCGTAACACCGTTGGAGAAAACTCCACGGATTCCTCCGTCTTCACCAATGATGAAGCTGGTCAGAGTTCCCGGAGGCGATCCATCCTGGCGTGAAGCGGCCAGGCCACTGGAATCTGTCGCCAAGCCAGAAAGCTTCGTGAAGTCCAGTTCAAATTCGAGTGGTGAAGTGCTGGAAACTGTATCGCGATCCACGGAAACCGTGGACTCGGTGACATTGATGACGTTGCCTTCGCCATCAAATGTGATCAGGCCTGTCCCGACAGCGATCTCGGCATCATTGCCGATCGATTGGTTGTCCGGTGAATCGGCAAACCAGCGATATGTGGTCGTGTTCCCGTCTCGTGATTCCTGAACAGCTGTCAAGCGGATGCTAACGGGGATCCCCAACGAATCGTAGACAATGAAGTCGGCAACTGCGGTTTCTCCCGTGGCGGCCTGGATTTCTCCGAATGGCAAATCAACGGTTGTGACCTGACCTGAATTCCCCCGGAACGAAAGTCCCGAAAGCCCAATGTCGAGCGAGTTGTCAACACCGTTGTTCCCGACGAACTGAATTCGTCCGCTGGTGACGCTTCCGCCAGGGTCAACTGTGCCGGTTGTTGTCAGCGAGTCGGGAATGGGATTGGTCGGATCTGTGTCCTCTTGGATGCCCATGGCATCTTCCATGAAGTTGACTAGATCTTGCACGGTACTGGTTGCCGTGACGGCGAACTCCTGCGTCCCCAGTGTGCGGCCACCTTTTCTCGCCGTAAAGCTCAGTGTCCCCTCCTCGGCAAACAGGTTTTCGTACGTGTCCGTCCCTGTCCGCTTCAACACATCCAGCAACAGAGTTGATGAGAAGTTGATTTGCGGACCATCAAAGTCAATCTCAGGATTCGTGGCGAGTGTCGTGTCATCCAATCCGTCAATGAACGTGGTTTTCCCAACCGCTGCTGGAGTAAGTTCTGTAACTAAATGATATTCCGTGTCGTCGGTCGCCAGCGTGCGATAGATATTGATCTGATCGTATGGTGCAGGGATATCCGCCGCGCCAGGTAGATCTGTCAGGCGGACGCGCGTGCTACCGGTGACGGTCACCTGGCCCAAGATTGGCGAGGGGCGACTGGGAGCGACGGCGCCCAGGCTGCTGGAATAGCTAATTCGATAGCTGTATGTACGGCTTCCCGGCGGCTGCGCAGGATCAAACAAGGTGGCGTTTCCGGCGATTGACGCTTGCGAGGCAGCATCGGTAAAGGCCGTGGTTACCATCTCGTTGAATTCCGTCAGGAATTGAAACGAGCCACCATCAAGAGAGCGGTAGATGCGGCGACCGACATACTCACCCGGTAAGCCTCCAGGATCTGTGGGGATGGCCGAAAGATCAATGGCGTCATTCGCAGCCACAGCCAGCCCCGTCGATGCAGTGGACGGAGGACTTTCATTACCCTGGGCATCGATGAAGACGACGCGGTATTCAAAAGTGCCAGCTTCCAAAGCGCCAGCACCGGCATTGATGGCTGTTGTCGGCGGCGCCCCTGGGCCTCCAACCGCTAATGGTACTGCGCCAAAATCTGTGTCCGGCGAAGGGACCGCCGCGTCACCAAGCACTTCGGACTGGATGATTGAGGCTGAGTCAGCAAGGGTGCCGTTGGGGCGGAGCGTCCCTTCCAAGATCACTTCATTGGTCGGATTGGCGACTGCCGCAGCACCCAACGGAATGCTCAACGGGACAAGGACCGTTGACTGGACGTTGAACTGGTCGTCGATGCCGAATCCGAGCAATCGATTTCCGTTGACATCGACAAGCTCGTTTTCAGCGTTGGTCTTGAAGATTCCGTTGCGGCTGTAGAGTTGCTCGCCTGCTCCGCCTTGGACGACGAAAAATCCGTCACCCTGAATAGCCAGGTCAGATGGATTCGTACTGACCTCGATGGTGCCCTGCGTGAAGTCCGGTTTGATCTCCGCGACCTTGGCTCCCAGTCCGATCTGGCGAGGATTGGTACCACCGCTTCCGGCGGTTGGGCCAGAGCCCAAGGACTGTGTCTGCACGAACTGCGTGGCAAAGATGGCCTCTGACGATTTGAAACCAACCGTGCTGGCATTAGCGACGTTGTTACCGACGACATCGATTGTCGTTTCTGCTGCGGTCAGACCGGTCAGTGCAGTACTGAGTGCTGATGCAAGACCCATGAGTTCCTCCGTGGCTTGATGTCCCGGCAACTTCCTATGCAAAGGTTGCCCGTCGCTTGGTCCTGCCCGGGCGGTGTGCGAGTTGCCTGACTCCGTGCTTGAGTTTGATGTCTGCTTGTTCTGAGATCACGCTTTGCCGGGAGGGCAAGACACGATGATGTGTACGGATTCAGTGATATGAATGGATTCGTTTTGCATCTGCGACTAGTCCTCACTGGCAGGCAGAATTTCGCGGATATTGTTCAACCTGGCCTGCTGTTCGCCGACATGCAACGTGACGTCGCTGCCATTGATGGTGACGCGAGAGACAACTCCTTGCACATTAGCGCCATCATCTGCCAACGCGGTGATCTCCTTGCCAATCAGCGCTGAGCCGCTGTTGAGGTTTTGTCCCAACGCTAACGCATCCAGTGCGTCGCCGAGCTGGGTGGTGGCTTCGATTTCTTGAATCGTGGCAATCTGTGCCAGGAACTCGTCGTTCTCCAGTGGATTGAGAGGGTCCTGATTCTGCAGTTCCGCAATCATCAACTGGAAAAAATCATCCAGCTCCAGGCCTTGCAGCGCGGCCGGATCACCGGACGATCCCGCAGGCTGAGCAACGCCTGCCGTCGTTTGTCCAGCGTTTGAGGTTGTTGTGGTTGTTACTTCCATGATCTTCTCCAGCCAGGGATTGTTTGCTGTTGTTCTGCACTGCTTACGAGTATCTCAAGCTACGAGGTCAAGTTCGCTATCAGAGTGGGACGCTGACTTGGATTTGCGGAGTTGATCGACATCCGATTCACTTTCGGATGTCGAAGTTGCTGCAGACGTGCTTGCAGCGGTTGAATCCTCAGAGTCTCTCTCTCGCTCTCCGGCCGACCCTTCACGTGAAGAGGGTTGATCATTGACGTCAATGTCAAAGGTCTCGATGCGTATGTTCTGCTCCGCTAGTCGCTCCCGTAGTTGGCCGAGGTTGTCTAGCAGAATGGTCTTGGCGACTGTGGTTTCCGTCTCGACTCGAGCAACGACAGCTCCCTCTTTGAGAACAACCTCAAGCCTCATCGCTCCGAGTTCTGGAGGGCTGAGACGCAGTTTCAAAACGCCGCCCCGCTCCTGTGCAAACTCGAAAGCTTTGGCAACACGATTGATGAATCGTGATGTTTGCAATGAAGTAAGTGAACCGGCAGATTGCTCCGTTGAACGTGTGCCTTGCAATGTCTCGTTGCCCTTCGTCGTAGGTGCGACCCCTGCGGAATCAACTTCGGTGACAGGACTTGTCGGTGAAGACTTGCTGTTTGCGGCCGAATCAGAAACCGAGGCCTCGCCAGGCGCGGCGGCGAGTGGAGATTCTCGCTGATTGACGAGCGAAGCTTCAGTGGTTGCTGCTAGCGACTCAGAGCTGTCCGTGGCCGCCGCGTTTGCGGTCACCTGTGGCGGCATCGCATGACCGGGTTTGGGTAGAGCCGAAACTCGTCCCCCTGCTTTGGCTGGCTTCGCCGGTGAGTCGTGTTCTTGTTTTTCGTTTCGAGAGGAGGGCTCGTGATCAACCGTGGATTCCTCTATGCCGTTTCGTCGCTGCTCGATGGGTGAAGAGGCTGCGTTTGCGTCGGAATATTTTCCAGGCTTGCTTGCCTGCTTACTTTCAGAATGGTTCGACAGCGGATCCGGTTGATTTGCTGTCTTGGTCTCTTGGTCTTCACCTTTGTTGCCTGTCTGCCTACCGTCTTGCGTCACAGCAGGCTGTAGCTTGGCGGCGTCACCATCGGAAGGGACTTTCCCGTTTGCTTCGTCGATCGTTCGCGGAGCTGTTTCATCCGCTATGATTTTCTGGCTGGCGTTTCCGGTGCCGTGTTCTGTTTCTCGCGATTGTTTTCCTGCCGAAGTCACTTCGCCTTGACCAGGTCTCGATTGTTCGACACCGGCATTCTTCCCCTCTGAGGTTGGGGATGTTAGATCACCCGTCAGGGATTTGTCCGCTTGCTTGCCCTGTTTTGGATCGACTGCCTCGAGTGTCGTGTCGGTCAGGGGATTTGCATTCGTGGCTGCATCGTCTGGCGCAGTCACCAAGTTGGATGCAGTTTCATCTACCAAGGTTGTCTCGATAGCAGCCTCACTTGTCTCCTTTGAATCCGTGGGAGCGTCCTGCGTGTCTTGATCGTCGTTCCCGGTTGCCCCAGACGTTTGGTCAGAATCCGAGGGTGTTTCAGATCCCTCGGTTCTCTGAGCAGGCTCGATCTCGTTATCTGGTTCCCGCCCAGAGGGATTGTTCTCTTGTCTCCGCGCCGACGGGCTTTCCTGGGGAGCCCGAAGGTGTTCTTGGAATACACCCGAGGCAATCTGCGGATCGCAGTTGCAACCGCCGGTGATGAATGACGACGAGGCCAGATTGGCGATCGTTTTTTCTGTGGAGAAGTTGAGTTCAGCCATTATTGCCCCCTAGTCCTGTGTGGAGTCCATGAGGATCTCGTTGACTTCCTCGGCGAGTCGGATTTCCGGCACTCCCTCACGCATTAGCCGGATAATTTCCGAGAGGATCTGTGATTCGTCGTCGTTTTTGAACTCGGCGACCAGTTTGGTGCGGTTATTTTGCGGCAAAGACTTCACCAGGCTGACGACGAAATCCTTCTCGCCGCGGCTCCACATCCGCTTAACTTCTTCTTTGGCTTGTGGCGCTTTCATCCCTGCGATCAAGGCCACGGCGTCGTCTATAGCGGCCGTGCGTTGCGCGTCTTGCCATTGCGACAGCCGTTCTTCAAATGTTTTTTGTGCGAGGTCGAGACTTGTGTCTTCCGCAGTCAGTTGCTGCCGCTGCGAGTTGATCTCAGAAGCTAGAGTTTTCAAAGCTTGCTCACGAAACTCCATATCACGCAGCCCCATCGCGCGAGCCTCAACAACTTGCGCGATCGATCCCGTGTCGGGTTCAGCAAGATCTGTAGCGATGGGCATGTCAGCGGGCTTCTCTTCCAGGTCGTAGGCTATTTGAGCGATGCGTCGAACTTTCTCTGGAGTGATGTCAACTTTCATCCAGACATAGGCGAACACCAAAGCTTGCGCGAATACCGTCGCCACGCAGAAGTACATGAAGTATGTGACGAGTCCACCCAGGATTCTTTTCATGTTTCCATGCTCCTCTGCGACGCCTGGCTTTGGCTCACCTCATCCAAGGCTTGGCCTTCTTGTCGCCACAACTCTTCCGTGAATCGTTGTGACTGGCGATCGCGAAGTTTCTCCAAGACTTTTACCGCACGATCTGCTTCGAGTAGCTTGGCTCGTCGCCGTTCGGCTTCCGCCTGGATGTCCGCGGATTGTTTATCGAGCAAATCCACTTGCGCTCTTAACAACAACTCGTGCTGAGAGGACTGAATCATCAAATCAACATTCAACACACCAGTTTGAACTCGGCGCGCAGCGCGAAGCGCCTCTAACTCCGACTCGAGCGAGGCTTGTTGGCTGCGCACAACGTCCACTGCGCGGAGTGCTTCCATGTACTCTCCGCGGCGTTCGTCCCTTTCGGTTTCGCGCAGTTTGAGTAGCGTTGCCAAACGAAACTTGAACCGCGTCATCGCTTACTAGCGCATGCGAAACCTGGTGATGTTACTCCGTGCCCATTCTCTTGATCTGTCCTTCCATGTTCTGTTGTTCCCCAGCTCCTGGGAAGCGTGTCGGCACAATGAACAATCTATTGATTTGTTGCCACGGTTGGCCGCGGCGTGGCTGAGACTCCTTGATGTGCCCCCGCTTGAACAGCGGGATTCACGCCAGTTGGTAGTTGGCAAACATTGGCCAACTGGATGAGCTGCGCAATGCCTTGTTGTCCACCCGAGTTTTGCTCTGGCGCTTGCTGCAAGAACGCGTTGATTTGGTCACGGGCTGCGATTGCTACATCCACCGTCGTGTTTGCTCCAGGCCGATACGCTCCAATCGAGATCAGATCTTCGTGATCTCGATACGCGGCTAAGATTTCACGAATGCGCCGAGCCGCCGCCAGATGCTCTGGCGTTGTGATTTGCGGCATCAAACGACTGAGGCTCTCCAACACATCAACGGCCGGATAATGCCCACGCGAGGCCAAGCCTCGTGACAACCAAGTGTGCCCATCCAGCAATCCTCGGACGGCGTCGGCGATTGGCTCCTGAGGATCATCCGCCTCAACGAGCACAGAGTAAAAGCCTGTGATACTCCCTTGCTTCGTACAGCCGGCACGCTCGACAAGTTTGGGAAGTGCTGCAAAAACCGAAGGTGGATAGCCACGTGTTGCGGGAGGTTCGCCTGCAGCGAGTCCGATCTCGCGCTGTGCCTGAGCAAACCGCGTGAGTGAATCCATGAGCAGGAGAACGTGTTGCCCTCGCGCACGAAATGATTCCGCAATGGCGGTCGCCGCCATTGCAGCACGAACACGAACTTGAGCAGGCTCATCGCTCGTTGCAACAACCACAACAGATCGTTTGAGCCCTTCCTCGCCCAATTCGTTTTCGATGAACTCATTCACCTCGCGGCCCCGCTCGCCAATCAGGGCGATCACCGAGACATCCGCACCGGTGTAGCGAGCCATCATGCCAAGCAGCACGGACTTTCCGACTCCTGAACCGGCAAAAACCCCCATCCGCTGGCCGCGACCGCACGTCAACATCGCGTCCATGACCCGCACGCCGGTTGGCAGTATTTCAGAGATTCGCGGTCGATTCACGGCTGACGGTGGCGGGGAATCCAGGTCTGTACGACGATTGAGCGTTGACGCCGGATGCCCATCGATGACTTCACCAAAGGCATTGACCACGCGGCCTAGCAGCCCATCGCCCACGCGGATCCAACGTCCTGTTTTGACGAGTCTCACCTGATCGCCACGGCGAACGCCCGTCGTGGACCCCAACGGAGACACGATGGTAGTGTTTTCTTGAATGCCAACCACCTCGACAAACAACGGTGAGCCTGTTTCGCGTTGGATCATGGCCGTCGCGCCCAAGGGCGCGGGAAAACCATTAACATGAATAGCCATGCCGACCGTCCGCGCAACCCGCCCCTTGATCTCTGTGGGCATCACGCGTTCAAGTTGATTCAGCAATTCAGTCATGCTTGGTGCTTGTTTACAAACTGGGACGACCTGGAGCTTTGTGATTAGGTGAGCTCTTCCTCGATCCGCTTGAGTTGAGATTCAAACCGTTGATCGATCTCACCGAATTCTGTTTCAACCAAACAACCGCCGCGTGACACTTCAGCGTCCGAAACCACCTCTGCCACTGCGGCCGGAGCGAGACTTTCCGCCATCTTGTGACTGCGTTCCGCCAACGCGTCAAAATCGTGAGGATTGAGGTGAATCACCAAACGAGGAGCCCCAGCGGCAAGTACAATCGCTTCGCGTAAGAGCTCTAGTGGGACATCTGGCTTCGATTCAATGGTTGTGCGCATCACGCGCGCGGCGATTGCTGTCGCTAAGTCAATGATTTGGTGCTCCCAATGAGCAATCCAACTTTGCTTGGATGAATGCAAGGCACGGATGAATTCATCCATCGCAGGCTTGATCGAATCCAAATGTTGGTTGATGTAGGAGCCAGCGAGTTCCTGAACTCGCTCTTGGATGGATTTCTCGGCTTCAGCTCGCGCCTCTTGCGCGACATTGGCTTTGAGTTCGCCAGCCTGTGCCTGCGCGCTCTCCAAGATTCCCCTGCCTTGCTCCCGAACGCGGTCAAGGTATGCCGACGCTTTAGTGGCAACGTCTTCAAAGTTGAATTCCACCGTGTGCGGAATCGCCAGGTCACTTTGACTCTTGATGACTGTCATTTTTTGCGAACGAATTACACTCGAAGAGCAAACGGTAAGATAGGAGGGGAATCAAGCCACCAAGGCCATGCGCTGGAAGGGGACGTCAATCTTGCCGTGCGCTGCCATCTCACCAGCAGCTTGTGCCAAGCGGCACTTGGCCGCCTCGACATCATCGAGCCGCGTGGGCCCAGGGTTGGCCAGAGCATATCGCCAGACACGAGCCTCGCGCGGAGACAACTGGTCCAGCACACGCTCGACAAAGGACTCTGGCGCATCAAACAGGGCCAGAATGGACTCCTCGGGGGTAACAGCTGTGAAGACCTGAAACAACGCATCACCAGAAAGTCGCAGCACATCGGCAAACGTCATCTCCGGCACTTGCGTTGAGTAATTCCTCCCTGACTGCCCTGCAAGCCGATCATCAGAGGCTGCCGCTGGAGCAAGGGCAGCGTGAGTAACTTCGGTCGCTGGCCGCACTTCCAGGCTCGCGCGAAGTTGTGATCTCGTTTGTGGTTCGGCAGCTTCTAAGATCTCTCGCAGAATTGTATGACCGTGTGTGGAGCTTCCGGAGTCAAGCCCGAGATGTGCAAAGCGCGCTGCAAGTCCAAGTTCGAGTTCTTGTAGAATCTCCGGATGCATTTCATCCAGATGCAAGATGCGCTTGATGACATCGGCCCGGCGCGGATGTGGGATTTCTGCCAGCAGTTGAGCTCCACGGTCTCTCGGCAGGTGCGCTGCAATGACTGCCACAGTTTGTGGGTGTTCATTTTGCAGCAGTTGAGAAAGCGAAGATGGTTCCGCTTGGCGCAACATTTCAAATCGGGGATGTGCAACGCCCGTCATCGCCTTGCTTTCCGCTTCACCACCGCCTAACGGGTTTGTCGTTTGCAGCGATTGACTGTTTTCAGGGTCCGAGATATCGAAATCCCGCTCACTCTCCGTGGTGAACTCCAGTTCGACACCTTCGGGATCATCACTTGGCTGCTTGTGTCCACCTGTTGTAAAGAACTCGCGGATCACCATGTCGCGCTCGGCATCGGAGATCTCATCAAGCGCGAGCGCCATGTCCCGTACGCGCGTTGCAAGTGCATCGGGAAGATGTTCCAGCAAACGGTCGGCCGTCTCGATATCCAGTGTGGAGATCAAGATCGCGGCTTTGCGAGCTGATGCGATTTCTGGTGTTGGGAGTTTCATGGTGATGGTTTGTGGTCGATCCGATTGGAGAAAATCCCGCCAGGGATGTGTCACCCAGCTGAGCTACTTGTTGTGTTACGTTGGCGATGAAATCCAGCCCTGCAGGATCGATGCGGCTGTGTCCGGGTCTTCTCGGACTAACCCAGCGAGTTCTTCCTTCACGTTCGAGTCCGAGGCATCCCATTTTCGAGCGGGGCGAGGAGCATCGTTCGCTATGGGATCCTCATCACTACCAACCTCCGGCTCGTCTTGTTCGGCTGAGACCGGTTCTCTCTTGGTGGCAGACTTGACGAAAGAACGGACCATCAACAAACCGACCAGGCCCAAAAAGAACATTCCCACGTTTCCTCCGTGCTGCCCAACCCAATTCATAGCAGAATCCATAAACTCCTCTTCTGGCGGAGGAGAGGAGGGCAAGCTCGGAAAGTCGGTGAATGTCACTTCCGCGTTGACTGCGGATGTGGGAGTAGAGATTTGTCCGAGGACATGTGACCTCCACTGAAGGAATGCAGCGTCCCGCAAGGGATGCCAATCCGTTACCTCCGGCTCGCCGGCTTCGGGATTGTCGGCCTTCCATTGGTCGATGAAATAGCTACTCGGAACACCGACGGAGACAGACACTGAGACCGGTCTCAGGCCGGCTGTTTCCGTTTCTCGATCTGTATGTCCCGGTAAGGTGGTTTTCTCACTCGTCGTCGAAGAGGTCTCGTCAGAAGTGCCTGCTGTTGTTCCAGTCAGCGACGCTTGCGAGTTGGCACCATTCTGTTCGGGCGGGCGACCACTGGCTGGGGTTGCTTCGGATGTTGTGGAGTCTTCCGTTTGCAAGTCTGAAAGTGTGCCGCCTTTCTTGTCGTCGAGTTCTCGCGAGCGCTCCCGCTCAAAGATTTTGGGGTCAAGCTCCACAATGGAACTAACTGTGACTTCTGGCACCCATCGAGCCAAAGACTTTCGTACTTTTTCGTCGATAGCTTTCTGCTGCTGGAGTTGCGCTGCGAAATACCTTTCCTGCGCGCCCATTGCCGGATCGAACGAATCCGAAGGCCCAATCACCGGCTTGTCGTTTACGGTAATGCTGATGTCGTTTAGATCGAGTCCAACATAGGCGTGCTTGATCATTTGTCGAATCGCCTGGGCGAACGACGGTTCAATGCTGGCGATTCCATCTTTGGACCGCAAAGCCACTGAGGCCGTCTTTTGAGTCTTTCGCGTTAGCCCTCGTGATTCATCTTCGCTGTAAACGACGACGGCATTCTCGATCCCGTCATCCATGACTCTGATCCATTGCGCCAGCATTCGCTGCTTTGCGGTGGCAATGGCGTACTTGCGCTCTTCGCGTGATGCAAAGGGACTGAGGTCGGTCATGGCCTCGGCCATGATGTCGGCCGCGTCGCGCGGCAAGACGCCGGCACTTGCCATCGCAGCCAGATATTTGGCTTCCTCGCCGGAGGGAACCTTAATCCTTGAACCTTCGATCACAGCTCCGCTGAGTCCCGCCTGACCGAAGGCCGCCTGAATGCGTCCCATTTCCACGGGATCGAATGGTCGTCCGCCCAGCAAAAAGTCAGCAGAGTTGGCGCCACTGTTCATAAACAGATAGCCGAGACTAACTACGATCACCGCGAACAAAAGCACAGCGGTTAGCCGCGCACCGGGCGTCATCGAGAGAAAAAGATCCTTGGCTTGCTCCCAAGCTTTGGTCAAAACGCCCATCCGTGGCTCCGTGCTTAAGTCCCGTGAATGTCTCGTTTGCTATGCAACTCGCTTGATGTTGCTAGACGCGAATGTCTTTGATCTCGTTGTAAGCCGCGACCATCTTATTTCTGACTTGCATAATCATCCGAAATGCGAGGTCCGCCTTTTGCACGGCCGTCAGCACTTCCGCGGGATTGACGTCCTCACCTGTAAAGAGCTTCTGCACGGCCGTGTCCGCCTGCTGCTGCGCGGAATTGACTTCCTGAATGGAACTCAACAAATGATCTTTGAACGTGGGCCCTGCCATCTCGCCCGGCAAATCGGGGAGCGATGGAACGGCCGGCATCGGAGAGAATTGCAAAGGTTGAATGGAATTCACGGCAGTGCTTTCCAATCTGAAAACGGCGAATTAGGATCGTTTGTCTTTGCGCGGCGTTCTATGAAGCCGCATTCTTCAAGCAAGGATTCTCAGCGTCTGACGCCCCAGGTCTTTGGTGATTTCCATGACACCAACGTTGGCTTCATAGGCCCGTGTCGCGTCCAGTGCGTGTACGAACTCCTGCGTCATGTCAATGTTGGGGTATGCAACTTCGCCGGCATGTGGACCGCTCTGTACGGCGTCGGGGTTGCCTGGCTCGTATCGCCAAAGTGGCTCTCGTTGGTCAATGCCAACATGAGAAACAACCACGCCTGCTGAACCGGAAGGCATATCCTTCTCTGTTGTTTCGAAAACAACGAACCGTGGTTGGTAGGGTTCCGGTTGTCCGGCTTCATTTCGAGTTGTGGAGACATTGGCAATGTTGCCGCTGATGGCGTCTAGCCGGGCGCGCTGTGCGACCATACCGCTGACGCTGATGTCCAATGCCGAATGCATGGTTCAACTCCTCAAACTGTCCTGTGGGATTTGAACAGGGGTTGGATTGCGATCATTGTTGGAGAGGACTTACGCTCTTTCCGAGATGGCGGATTGGATCAGACGGAACTGGTTGTTGAGAATGGTCAAGGCCATGTTGTGTTGCATTTGGTTCTTGGTGATCTCGGCAACCTGGTATTCCAAGGAGCGGTTTTCAGAGTTCACAACCAGCGAATCATCAATCTGGCTCTTGAGTCCGCCAAAGTGATTTTTTGCTTCCTTGCCAGAATGCGGTTTCTCAAACCCGCTCGCGGCTGTTGCTGGGTGGCTCGTTGATGCGGATTCGGCTTCGACAGCTTTCTTCAACATGGCCTGAAAAGCTTCCGGGGGGAGGTCACGAAACTCGTAGCCCGGTGTGCTGATATTGGCAATGTTTCCCGCCAGGACGTTGTGTCTCATTTGGCCGAAGTTGACGACCTGCTCCAGGATGGGAGTTGTGCTGTTTTGGAACATGCCCTGGACGTTCATGGTGTTCCTCCCGCACGATGCGAAAATGTGGTTTGAGTTTGATTTTCTGGCAAGTTGCGCGCCGACGATGACGCTGTCACTGGTGGCGGTGGCAAACTTTACGTTGTCGTCAGGATTGATTGTTCTCGGCTTTGGTTGCTCAGTGTTTGTGTTGTTTCATTGCTTCACTTGTTTCTCACTGCGCCGAAATTGCCGCGCCGTGGGGCCGATTTTGCTTGCCGAGTGCCCTGTTGTTCACAATCACGCGGCGCGGCTCGCTGCTTCTGATTCCGGATGTTTGTCCTGTTTATATTCCTTGAGCTTGCTGGTCAAAGTACGCTGACCGATGCCAAGTGCTTCGGCTGTCTTCCGTCGATGACCGTCAAAATGTTCCAGCGTGGCTTCGATCAGGCGCCGCTCCATATCGCGTAGACTTACGCCCACGGGAACGTTGTCATTCGGCTGCTCCGCTTGCCAGGCTCCTGTACCAGGCTCAAGTAGCCAGCCGCGAAGTTGATCCGCCCCCACTGACTGTCCTGCATGCAGCACGCTCATTCGCGTGACGATGTTTTGCAATTCGCGAACGTTGCCTGGCCAATCATGCGCGGTGAGCAATTCCACAGCGTCACCTGTCAGCTCAACGGGTTCAGCAGATGTCCGCGCGGCCGATTGTCTCTGGAAGTGCTCCACGAGCGCCGGAACATCCTCGCGTCGTTGTCGTAGTGGGGGGACGTGAATCGGCAGGACATTAAGCCGAAAGTACAGGTCACGGCGGAACTGCCCTGCGGCGACCTCTTCAGCTAGGTTGCGGTTGGTTGTCGCTAGTACGCGAACGTCAACTTCTGTTGTCTTGCTAGACCCGACCCTCTGGAAACTATGTTCCTGCAAAACGCGGAGAAGTTTGGCCTGCAAGGGTAGGTCGATCTCAGTAATCTCATCCAGGAGGAGTGACCCACCATCTGCGGCTTGAAAGCGTCCGACACGGTCTGTTTCGGCGCCAGTGAATGCGCCGCGTTCATGCCCGAAGAGTTCGCTCTCCGTCAGTTGCGCTGACAGGACAGGGCAATTCAAGTCAACAAACGGCGCCGCATGTCGCGGACTATTCGCATGCACACTACGGGCCACCAGTTCTTTCCCGACGCCGCTTTCACCTGTGATCAGTACAGTCTCGCTCGTCACACCTACCTGCGCAATTCGTGCTCGCAGATCGCGCATGGCAGTACCATCGCCAATCATGGCGTGACCGCCGCCTTGTGGCGAAACGAATGCATTCGCCTGCGTGCGATTTCGCGCGGCGGCAACAGCGCGGCGAATCACTTCATCCAGGCGATCCACGTCAATCGGCTTTTCAATGTAATCAAACGCGCCACGGCGCATTGCCTCGACTGCGGTGGAAACGCTCGCATGAGCGGTGACCATGACGATCTCTGCGTTGTAAGATCGCTGGTGCATCGTGTGCATCAACTCCAGGCCGTCCATGCCGGGCATCTGCAAGTCGGTCACAACCACATCCACATCATCACTGGGCAAGTGGCGAAGCGCATCTTTGGCGCTGGCTGCCGATTGCACACGGTGACCAAACATCATCAGCGCCGCGGAGATCGATTCACGGACAGCGTCCTGGTCATCGACGACAAGAATGGCGCCGGTGGTGTGTTTGCTCGAATTGTGACGGGGAAAATTCATTCTCTTGCGTTAGATGTTTTTCGCTAAGATTTTCGACAGGGTTTTTCCGGCAAGGCGAAGGGCCGGCTAACGTCAACAAGCGATCCTTTCACGACCGCCGGCACCACGACTTCAAGAATGGCTCCTCCTCCCTGTTGCGTTGGACGGTTGCTTGCCGTCAACGTACCGTCATGGCGCTCGACGACATGGGCAGCGATCGCCAAACCCAATCCGGCACCGCTTCCCTTGGTTGAAAAGAACGGCTCAAACAATCGCGGCATCACAGCTGGAGGGATGCCTGGGCCGGAGTCGCCAATCGTCAAGTGACATACTCCGTCTTTGACGTTCGCTGCAATCTCGACTTGCCCACCGTCAGGCATCACATCAATCGCATTGATCACCAAGTTGAGGACAACTCGGCGGAACATGTCAGCATCCAATGGCAGAGCAATGCACTCGTCAACGTCAAGCGAGATTGAGATTCCATGAGCAGTCAACTGTGGCGATAGCCGTTCCATACAATCTTGGATTAGCGAGCGCAGCGGTGTGGAATGGAACTGTGGCTCGCGCTCTGCGGCAAAATGCAGCAAGTCATTAACCAACGCGTCCATATCCGCGACACCGACGGCAACCTTGTTGAGGACATCTTGGCTCTCAGAATCTGCTTCCAATCGCCGTTTGAGCATCCCCAGATACAAAGTGACTGGAACCAGGTTGTTGCGAACTTCATGCGCCACATGAGAAGCCAACTGTCCTAGGTCTGCCAAGCGGTTCTTCCGTGCAAGTTCCCGGTTCTTGATCTCGAGTTCGTTTGAAAGCCGGTGCACCTCTTCTTGCAACACTAGATGCGTCTTTTCCAGGCGAGACGTTGCATCCTGCCAGGCGGACAGCACGGCTTGGAGCTCTGCGTTTGTGGCGCGCAACTCCGCTGCTTGAGTGGGGGTGCGCATTGTGTAGATGTTAGTCATATCTCGATGTCTTCAAGGGCTTTCCGGTTCCGGCTAGCTGCCAGTGGATAGGTCCAGCCGGTGGCCTCCTACGGGAGCATTGTTGGCATACGCCGTGCTGGCCTGGTTCGCCCCCTGGAGTGTCTGCAACTGCTGCGAGACGTCTGTTCGGCGGGCGGCAAGCTTGGTTTCACTTTCCTTCTCTTGCGCAAGAATCTCTTTCATGATGGCTTCCGATTCGTCCAGGAGCTTCCGGCAATCGGCTCGGTCTTGTTCACTTGACCAATCGTGAGACTTGAGAGGCAGGTCCCGAAACGGCTTCAACTGCTCGTCGACCTGTGTCAAAGTCTCCAATTCACGGCTTTTTTCTGCCAACAAGGTGAGCAACCGTCCCATGTCACCTTGTTCGATCAGTGCGATCTGTCCGGCGCCGTACCGACTGACACGCAGCAGGCAATCGCGCCGCGTCTGCGCGAGCTGCAACAGTCGTTCAGAAGTTGTTGCGGATGTCATTGTTTCGTCGTTTTGTTGCGAAAATCATGCCTGACTACAGTGATTGCAGCCAGGTGAGCAAGTTCTGCCACTCGCCGATAGTGCCTACGGATGTGTGTGCTAAGTCAGTATCTGGAGGAAGAGCTTGTAGAGTTTCATATGCCTGCGCGATGGCAGTTCGGGCTTCGGAGTCTTGATTCATCCTTCGAAAGACGGTCGCCACCGCCAAATAAGCGTCGAGAGTTTCGGCGCGACCGTAATACCGGTTGATAAATTCCCGGTACGCCTGTGCGGCGTCTTCATACCGATTCAGGTCGGTGAGGAGTTTGGCTCGCAGGAACGATGTATTTCTCAGCAGATATTGATCCGTTTTGCTCAATTCTTCCTGTCTGGCACGCTGCAATAGCCCTGCCAGCGTGATATCAGTTTGTGCAACCGCGTCCTGCAGGCGTGACAGAGCGCTACGAGCTGCGCCGACACGTTGCGACTCAACTGCCGAATTTGCAGAGCGGTTGCGGTCACGTTCAGCTTGATGACGGAGAGTTTCTGCCAACAGGTAGCGGGCTTCCCATGATCTCTCGTCTTGAGGGTAGCGGCGGACGGCTTCGGTCAAACGAATCTCCGCGTCACCCCACTTCTGTTCCAAGTAAAGCAGCTTGCCCAAGTCGAAAAGGGATTGTCGCCATTCACTGCTTTTGGGTTCCAGGAGGTCGCGCTCAAGGTTGTCGATCAATGGCGTTTCGCCGGATTCAAGATCATCCATTTCGATGGCTGCTTGGCTGGCAACCAAGCGAGCTTTGTAGCGAACCGGATTCTTGGGAAACTGTTCAACGCATTTGTTTGCAATTTGACGCGCGATGGAGGCGTCACCCAACTGCAAGTGACTGCGAGCCAAGTAAAGGAGCGCTTCCGCAGTTCGCTCGTTTGCCGCTTCATGCAGGATGTATTGATCCAAAACACGAATCGCGTTGCGTGCGTCCTCGGCTCGCAAATACGCTTGGGCACTGGCCCACAGATCGTTGGGATACTGCCTGGTGGCCGCGCGGAGCCTCGCCAACCGCGACAAGACGTGCCCAGCTCTCTGATCTTGCACACGTGCTTGGAGTCGTGTTTTTTCTGCCGCCCCTTTGTCTTCTGTTTTCGCCTTCTTGAGCAGGAAGTCTGCGTGCTTCTGATATGTTTCTGCCAGCAAACGTTCTGATTCCTCGCGCGGAATGAAGTGCAGGTCGCTTCGCAACAATAAGCTGGCTTCTGTGTAGTCTTCGCTGAACCAAAACCTGCGCACCGCCTTATTGAGACGATCAGCAATTTGTCCCTTACTCAGCCACGGGTTGCGAAATTGTTCATCGGCGATGGCGATGTCGAGAACAGTGCGCCACTTATCGACCGCCTGTTGTGGGCGACCCTGCGACTGCAAGACCTCCGCATGCAGAAAACCAGAAGCGATCGACTCTGCTGACTTGGGATCGCGGCGCTCGAT
Source organism: Pirellulales bacterium (assembly GCA_028066245.1). Classification (GTDB taxonomy): domain Bacteria; phylum Planctomycetota; class Planctomycetia; order Pirellulales; family S012-138; genus CALJLD01. Next base: position 22,007 of record JALCBR010000039.1, read on the forward strand.
CTCGTCGAGTTCAACCAACGCGTACTCAGGCTCTTGCAGCTCCAACAGGCATTGGGCTCGCAAGTAATTTGAGCCGGCAATTCTACGGCTGCGCAATGAGTCTCGCCCTTCGGCTATTTCAAACAGCCGCAGCGCTTCGCGGAATTGTTCATCCGCCAGAGCTTGCTCATCGAGAAGTTCGCTGCTCCGCATCCGGCGACCTTCGGCCAAAGCCACTTTCGCGAGTAGGAATTGAGCAGGCGCCGGATCGGGCCGTGAGGTTAAGGACGCCACAATGGTTCGTGCGGTTGTCGCATTGCCCAGCGTGAGTAGTATTTCTGCTCGCTGCAGCAAGATGGCATCAGGAACCTCGTTGCCCGACGCGGCATCCATTGCCCGATCATTGTAAGCCAACGCCAATGTCGGATCTGGATCGATCCGTTGTAGCCAAGCGCCCGCGAGCAACTGATTAACACTTACTTGCAAGTCGCCATTTTGATCGGCGATGTTCTCAAGTGGTTCGATCGACCGTTCAATTTCGCCGACATCAAGGTAGCTTCTACCGAGCAGGTACAGCGCCCGGGTTTCTAACTCGGGAATCATTCCCGTGTCGAGCGCCTCACGGAGATACACAATGGATTGCTCAGCGAATTCGTAACGCGATTGCTCAACATTCATTTGGGCCGACTCTGCCAGAGTCGCTCCCAGCCAGAATGAAACTTCTCCACGCTGCTGCGGAGTCAAAGCGGGCAAGTTGTACAACTCGACCAGCATTGTGCGAGCTTCGAGCAACTCACCCTCCTCCAGAGCATCACGCGCTTGATCGAGTTTGACGGAATCGAACTCCTCTTGAGCAAAGAAGGATGCGTACCCAACCATGCCAACGGCTACCAATGACAATCCGATCAACGGCATACGCATGCGCCGGTGAGTTAGCAAGACGCGCGCATTTCCGGCAAAGCGCAATGGCAATGTCGCTTTCCCTTCGATTGGCGGAGAGTCTTGTTGTTCAGGCGAGTCAGACATGGTTCAAGATCGCTGTTGTTCACATGCCCTTCGCTGTCACGGCAACGCCGGTATCCAAGCCAGCCTCCGTGGCGAGAACCTTGAGCGAGCAACCAGCGGATGATTCGCTGTGCGCGCAGCAACTTCGCCACCGATGGCGTGTGCAGATTTATTCAAGAGAAAGGCGGCGAAGAAGTAGCCCAAGCCCGAATTGATGTCAATTGCAATTGCCGGTGCATTCGCCCTTTGGAGCAGATGCGCTCAGGTAGCATGATCTGCATCAAGTAGTGCACGACATGGTTGCCACCGTGTTCCAAACGGCGAATTTGGACACGAAACGCCAGAGGTGATCCAACTCGTCGAGGACGGTACCCGATTGCAGCTTTCTCGTCACAATTGTTGACGCACCTTGTCCGCCAATGCATCTGCTATCAACGGCTGCATAGCGAACGATTGCTTGCTACGCTGTTGTTGCAGTTCAGACCAACTCACGCTCGAGTACGAGCACGGTAAGGCGCATGACTCCAAGTCTCGACAACGACGCATCAATCTCCCAGGTGGGAATTGGCATTGTGCGTTGTCAACGCAAGTACTTGGTCGGCGTGCGGGCTCGTGAGACCATCCTGGGAGGCTTTGCCGAGTTCCCCGGCGGAAAATGCGATCCGGGCGAGCCAATCGAGGACACAGTAATCAGGGAATGCCTGGAGGAAACTGGACTCAATGTTGACGTCCAGCGACTGCTCGCTTGCACCCGTCACACCTACGAGCACGGCGAACTAGAACTCTCGTTCTTCCTGTGCGCCCCCGCAAGCGGTCAATGCGAATCGCCGCAAGGCTCTTTCCGCTGGGTCGAGAAGTGCGATTTAGCCACTATGAGATTTCCACCCGCAAATGACGTTGTCCTCCGCATGCTCGTGGAGAACAGTGGCGTCTGACCAATTGGCGCCTACCACTGGCGCGTGCTACCAACGCGTGTGGCTGTCGCCTGTTAGCTTATTCAAACGGAACTCCGCACGCGGTACAGGCGGTTGCGCCAGGGTAGCTCATGACGCCGCAACTACTGCAACGTTGACTACGGGCGATTTCTTCCGCACTGGCGACACCGATGTACTTGCCGCACGCCTCGCAACTGCGACGGGATGGGTCGACAAATTGTTTGCAATGTGGGCATTGGCGCGTCTTCCAGCCGTCTTCCCCATCACCCATGGCATCTTGCAAAGACCGGTTGCCGCCGTTGTTTTTCTTTTCCTCAGTCTGGCGAGAGGTGGAGCCATCTTTCAAGCCGCCGAGTTCGGCCAGGGCAGTCTGCCAACTTTCCATCGGTGCTGTTCCCCCGTCACCGCCGATGATTGCACTGCCAGAGGCATCGAGCGATTCGTCAACGCCATGGAGCAGGTTGGAAACCAGCGTTTCAGCCGATTCCGGTTCGCCCACTTCGGGCACGCGAATGATCTCTCCGCATTCGGGGCACTTGCCTGTCTGCCCGGCATACTTGCCCGGTACTTTAAGCGAGTGACCCTTGGAGCACTTCAGGCGGAACACCCAGGTGTATTCGGCCCGGCACTTTGGGCACTTCTTTGACTTTTGAAGAAACTCCGGCCCGACGTTGAACTTGTGGCCATTGGAGCAAACAACACGAATTGACACGCTGCTTCTCTCTGTGGGGGCCGTTTGTACTTGAGACGTATGCTGCGGTCCGCGAGTGCGCGCGACGACTCTGTGCATTTAATGTGGACTATGACCAACTTAAAAACGCTTTTGCGTCGGCGAAGTCCTCAAACAAAGTGCGTTGAATGGGGACAACCATTCATTTGTGTGCGAGTCTCTCATTGCCGAAAAGCTGGACGTGTGCTGCCCACTTTTGCCCGTGGCAGAGAAATTGTGAGAACGCAGTGACAATTCGATGATACAACACGTTTTAGTTTTCTTCGACGGGAATAGCACAGAATGAAGCCCCCCAATTCGAGGGGATGTTAAGGAACCCTGGAAAATTCAGCGCATCCAACGTCTACGACGTCGAAATACTGCATCCGCGCCAGCCGCACAGAAACCAACGAAAGTGGCACGGGCTCTCAAAGGCAAGCCAAAGCCGCTGTCTTGATCTCTGCATGCACCTCTTCAATGGGCTGTGACCCATCAACCACAAAGATGTTCTCCGGATCTACCGCGGCTTCTCTTAGGAAGCCATCGCGGACGCTGAGGCGGAACGCCTCACCGCGCGATTCCAGCCTATCACGCGGGCGATCAATTCGTTTGTCAGATTCGTTCGCAGGGAGATCGAGCACAAACGTGAGTCGCGGCTGCAAGTTCTTAGTAGCAATTCGCCCAATTCTCCAAATCTCCTCGACCGATAAGCCGCCGGCGTGTCCCTGATACACGACGTTAGAGAGTAGGAAACGGTCGCTGATAACCACGTTGCCGCCATCAAGCGCTGGACGAATGACCTCTTCGACAAGCTGTGCCCGGGCGGACATGTAGAGCAACATCTCGGCCATCATGCCGATCTTGGCGGCAGGGTCGAGCAGGAGTGCCCGAATAGCTTCACCGGCGGGCGTACTGCCGGGGTCACGGCAAGTGATCACTTGCCGTGTCGAGTCGTCGCCAGTGGCCTCGCGCAGCGCCTCGGCAAGCAACCTGATCTGCGTTGATTTGCCTGCACCGTCCAAGCCCTCGAAAACAAAGAACATGGCTTTGATTCTACCGTAGAGCAACGGATTTCGGGATGGCGGCAAGTTGGAGAGAACTCCAGCCACTGCAATCGAAACCCATGAGGAAGCACCCCCAACAGTGCCGTGACCAAGATTTTCTCTGAATTTCTTGACTTCAGTTGATGATTCTGCTTACCTGATCTTTGATTTGAAGGGTTCGGCAATGTTGACGAGCTGATCGCAGACTGCTGATTCCTCCCACCCCATAATCCCGCCTTGGACTAGAGGACATACCTGCTGTAACCGCGGTTGAGGTGAGTTCTCTCCGTGGTTGTGTGTTTTTTCTCCCTGCGCGCAGTTGCCGGACAGTCTTCGATTGGATTGTTGGCATTCGTGCGTAGGCCCATAACACGCGTGAACAACGGCCGCACAGGATGAGGCGCCGAAGACACAGCCAACGCGGTTCTCTCCGCATAGATGGCCAATTACCAACCGCAATGACCTCTGCGCGGCACATCGCTGCGCTCATCTTTGACCAAGGGCTCAACGCATGGCTCACACGAAAAACCGTCGCGGTTTCATTCGGGACTTTCTCCAAGTCGGATTTGCGGGAGGAATCGGCCTGAGCTTGGCGGACCTGCTCCGCAAAGAGGCTCATGCAGACCCGAAGAACTATGTCAGCAAAGAGGGCACGGCGAAGAGTCTGATATTCATTTTTTTGCCTGGTGGTTTGGCTCAGCAAGAGTCCTTTGACCCCAAGCCGCTAGCGCCGATTGAGTATCGTGGGCCCATGGGCAGCATTGAAACGAATGTCTCAGGAGTCCGGTTCAATGAGTTACTTAAGCGAACTGCCCGGATCGCGGACAAGTTAGCCGTTTGTCGATCTCTCACCCACGGTGAAGCTGCCCATGAGCGCGGGACGCACAACATGTTTACCGGCTATCGTCCCAGCCCGGCGTTGGCTTTTCCCAGCATGGGAAGCGTGGTTTCGCATGAGTTCGGCCCACGTAAGAACCTACCGCCATACGTTTGTATTCCAAATCAACCCAATGAATTTGCCGGGACAGGCTATCTCAGTTCGTCGTATGCACCGTTTAGCCTCGGTTCGGATCCGGCCCGCGGAAATTTCCGCGTCCGCGATTTGAGCCTTCCTAACGGCTGCGACGACAACCGCTTCGCTCGCCGTCGCCGCATTCTGGATGCAGTCAATGATCACTTCCGCAACAAGGAAAAATCTGATTCTTTGGACGCCGTGGACACGTTCTATGACCGCGCGTACGCGATGATTAGTTCCCCGCAAGCTCGCGACGCGTTTGATATCGCCAAGGAAGATGACAAACTCCGCGAGGCTTACGGCAAGAACGCCGCTGGGCAACGAATGCTGATGGCACGGCGGTTGGTCGAAGCCGGCGTCCGATTTGTCACCTTGTCCTACGGCGGCTGGGACATGCACGACAACATCCACAACGGATTCAATCGGTCTATGCCGCCGTTCGATCGGGCGTTTGCCACACTGATTGCGGATCTGGATCAGCGAGGGTTGTTGGACAGCACACTGGTTGCCGTGGCGTCTGAGTTTGGTCGTACCCCCAAGATCAACAACAACGCCGGTCGCGACCATTGGCCCAAGGTCTACAGCGTCGTCTTGGCAGGTGGTGGAATCAAGCGAGGCATCGTCCACGGTTCGTCCGACGCCACGGCGAGCGAACCCGAGGACAATCCACTCACCGTACAGGACTGGGCGACCACCATGTACAAATGCCTGGGCATTGTGGCGGACAAAGAGCTGATGGCCCCAGGTGACCGTCCTGTGGAAATCTGCGACGGCGGCAAGGTTGTTGAAGAATTACTGGCCTGATGCCCCAGCGCGATTGCCTGTTGGAACAAACGTGGACGGCTCTTTCATTCGCATTCTGGCAAAAACCATGACTCACCGCCCTCTCACGATATTCCTCCTGGCGCTGTTTCTCACCCTGGCGTCCGCGCCGCTTGCCCTAGCGTCCTCTCCCGCCCTCTCACTCATCATGCCCCGCGGCGTGCAGCGCGGTGTGGAGACGGAGATCGTTTTTCTGGGTGCGCGATTAGCGGATGCACAGGAAATCCTGTTCTACGAACCAGGGATTGAAGTCCTTTCGTTGGAAGCAATCGCCAATGATCAAGTCAAGGTTCAGGTGAAGATTGCGACGGATGTTCGCTTGGGCCAGCACATCGCCCGTGTTCGGTGCGCCAGCGGTATCACCGAGCTACGGACATTCTATGTGGGCGCGCTGCCCGGCGTGGATGAAGTTGAACCCAACGATGAATTTCAGGCGCCTCAAAAGATCGCGCATGGCGTGACTGTCGCCGGCGTCATTGAAAACGAAGATGTCGATTACTTTCAAATTGATGCGAAACAGGGTGAGGTCATCACCGTTGAAGTGGAAGGCATGCGGCTTGGGGCGACCATCTTCGACCCTTACGTCGCCATCCTGGACGCTAAGCGGTTTGAGCTTGTTGCTGCCGATGATTCGCCACTCAGCAAGCAAGACCCAATCGCTTCGCTAGTCATACCGGAAGATGGGTCCTACATCGTCATGCTTCGCGAGAGTGCCTATGGCGGCAACGGCAACTGCCGGTATCGAATGCATGTGGGCAGTTTTCCCAGACCAACGGCCATTTATCCACCGGGCGGAAAGCTGGGTGAGGAAATCCAAGTGGAGTTTTTGGGGGACGCTGGCGGCGTCATGCAACAAACAATCAAACTTCCTGACGAGCAAGACGAAGATTTTGCGCTCTTTGCTCAAACGGAAGCGGGAATCTCTCCTTCTGGAATCCCCTTCCGGCTTTCAACGGCGATGAATGTACTGGAAGTTGAGCCCAACAATAACCGCAACGAAGCCACTCCAGGAAACGTTTCCAGCGCGTTCAACGGAATCATCGGGGATGATGGCGACTTTGACTGGTTTCGTTTCTCCGCCAAGAAGGGTCAAGCTTTTGACGTTCACTGCCTGGCTCGGCGGCTTGGGTCACCACTGGATTCCGTGATGTCGGTTCACTCTGCTGATGGCAAGCAGATTGCTACGAATGATGATCAAAACGGCATCGCGCCTGACAGCTATTTTCGCTTCAACGTGCCTGAGGACGGTGAATATCTGATTCGCGTGTTTGATCAACTGCGCCGCGGCGGAGATGATTTCGTTTATCGCGTGGAGTTGACGCCCGTGCAGCCATCGCTAACGTTGAGCATTCCGCAGGTGGCACGCTACTCTCAGGATCGGCAAACGATTGCCGTTCCGCGTGGCAACCGCTTTGCCACGTTGATGTTGGCCAGCCGCGGCAACTTTCGCGGTCCGCTGGTGTTTGACGCCGGTGACTTGCCTGAGGGGGTCACCATGCACGCCGTTCCGATGCCCGGCAACACGAACCTTTCGGCGATCGTGTTTGAAGCGGCGGAAGACGCTCCGATTGCTGGCAAGCTGGTCGACTTCCAAGCTCGGCATGCTGAGAAGGAGAGTATCACCGGACGGTTTTCCCAACGCGCGCAAATGTTGATGGGTGCGCCAGGGCAGTCCGAGTATTGGATCGCCAGCGTTAACCGGTTGGCGGTGGCTGTTGTTGACAAGCTCCCCTTCTCGATTGAACTCGTCGCGCCCAAGGTTTCCTTGGTGCGAAACGGTTCAATGCAACTCAAGGTCATCGTTCATCGCGAGGAAGGGTTCAAAGGAGCAGTGAACGTGCAGTTTCCCTTTCGCCCTCCAGGCGTTGGAGCGACAGCTTCCATCAATATTCCAGCTAACAAGACCGAAGGTCTGTATCCAATCAGCGCCAACGGCAACGCGGCAGTGCAGGAATGGAATGTGGTTGCATTGGCGTCTTCCAACGTCAACGGTGCCGCTTGGGTTTCATCTCCGCTCGTTAAGCTACGAATCACCGATGCTGATTCGCAGGTTGAGCTGTCCCGTACTACGGTCGAGCAGGGTCAGAAGACGCAGATTCTGGCCAAGTTTACGCACGGTTCTGAGTTTGCCGATAGCGGCAAAGTTCGCTTGATGGGTTTGCCCAACTCAGTAGCTGCACCCGAAGTAACTTTCGACAAAGAGACGCAAGAAGCCGTGTTCGAAGTAACGACCGACGCTGGCAGCCCGGCCGGCACACACAAAAACATCTTCGCACAGATTGAGTTTGTGCGCGAAGGCGAGCGCATGATCCACCGTTCAGGCGCAACGGAATTGCGAATTGATCCGCCGCCAGCGGAAAAGAAGAAAGCCAACACGCCTCCACCCACCAAAGCTCAAAAAAACGCCCAAGAAGCTAAGCCCTCCAAGAAACCGTTGACACGTTTAGAAAAACTGCGCCAGGAGGCTAAGCAGCGAGGAGATCAAAAGCAGAAAGGGCAGGACAAAAAAGGCGACCAGCAGAGCAACAAGAAACAAGCTGGAATGTTGCAAAGTTGATGGGGCGTAAGACAAACTCCGCCTGCGATGTTGGGTTGACTGACCGCAATCGTCACACGTTTGAGATATCCGCCATGGCCACCCGCCAACAGACTCGCTTTGTCATACTCAGTCTCCTGATGTTGGCAGGTTTCACAGGCCTGCTCTTTGCGCAAGATGCGGCGCCGGAATCTGCGCTAACAGGTGTAGAAAGCCTGGAAACGGCAGCAGTCGCGGATGACGCATCCCCTGTGGACAAAATCACAGAGCTTGCCGTCTTTCCTGGCGAAGTCTCGCTAACAACATCCCGCGATCGCCAGTCGCTGGTTGTGCAAGCACGATTGGCTGATGGCCGTACGCAAGATGTGACTTCAGATGCCGAAGTCACATTTGAAATGCCCGGTTTGGCAAAATTCGAGGGCGGCACGCTCTATCCGGTAGCTGACGGCTCGACACAGCTCAAGGTCGAGCACGGGGGACATCGCGTCATCGTTCCGATCACGGTGGAAGCAGCCACAGTGGAACGACCAGTCAGCTTTGAGCTCGACGTCATGCCGGTGTTGATGAAGTCCGGCTGCAACATGGGAAGTTGTCACGGGGCAGCTCGGGGTAAAGATGGATTTCGCCTCTCGTTGTTCGGTTTTGATCCGCAGGGCGACTACTTTCGGCTCACGCGGGAGATCAGCGGGCGGCGGATCAACCTGGCGCGGCCAGAAGAGAGCTTGCTGTTGCAAAAGGCAACCGGTGCTGTTCCGCACTCGGGCGGCAAGCGGTTTGAGGTCAGCAGTGAACTCTACGACACGCTGCACCGCTGGCTTGTTTCGGGCGCTTCTGTGGACGCGGGTGAAGTCCCCAAAGTGATGTCGGTCGAGATCAATCCTCCCAACGCCGTACTGGCTGGCGAGGGCGCGCAGCAGCGATTGACTGTTCGCGCTCACTACTCAGATGGCACCAACCGCGATGTCACCAGTCTGGCGTATTTTTCAACCAACAATGACAATTCCGCGCCGGTCTCTGGTGATGGCGTGATCACCGCAGCCACGCGTGGCGAAGCGTTCGTTACGGCTCGCTTTGAAACACACACCGTAGGCATGGATGTGATTGTGCTTCCCGTGGAGCAGGATTTCGCCTGGAGCGAACCGCCTGAGTTCAACTACATCGATACGTTGATCAACAACAAGCTCAAGAAACTGCGGATCAATCCTTCACAGGTTTGTTCTGACGAGGAATTCCTCCGCCGCGTTTACCTGGACATCATCGGACAGCTTCCCACGCCTGATGAGTTTGATCGGTTCATGCAGTCGAAAGATTCACAAAAACGTGTTCTACTGATCGATGAACTGCTGGCCCGCAAGGAGTTTGTGGAAGTTTGGGTGATGAAGTGGGCGGAGTTGCTGCAAATTCGTACGACGCAGCAAGTGACCTACAAGCCAATGCTGCTCTACTACAGTTGGCTGCAAGAACAGATCGCTAACAACCAACCGATCGATCAGATGGTGCAAGAGCTATTGTCCGCGACTGGCGGAACCTTCACCAGCCCAGCGACCAACTACTACCAGAGCGAGACCGATACCCTCAAAATTTCCGAGAACGTCGCCCAGGTGTTCATGGGCATGCGGATTCAATGCGCTCAGTGCCACAATCATCCGTTCGACCGTTGGACGATGGATGACTACTACGGTTTCGCGGCGTTCTTCTCGCAGATTGGCCGCAAGCGAGCGGAAGACCCGCGCGAAATCATCGTGTTCAATCGCGGAGGCGGAGAAGTGAATCACCCTGTGGGAAATCGCCGCATGGCTCCCAAGTTTCTGGGTGGTGAAACTCCCAATGTGAAAGGCAAAGATCGCCGCGCCGTACTGGCTACCTGGCTGGCGTCGGATGACAACCCATACTTCGCCCGCAACTTGTCGAACATCGTCTGGGCACACTTCTTTGGCCGTGGCATCATCAATGAAGTGGACGATGTCCGCGTGAGCAACCCCGCGGTTAACCCGGAGTTGCTGGATGAGCTCGCACGACGTTTCAGCGACTATCGCTATGACTTCCGCCAGATGGTGCGCGACATCTGCAACTCGCGGACATATCAATTATCGACAGCAACCAACGAGACCAACATTGCGGACAACACCAACTTCTCGCATGGATCGTTGCGGCGACTGCGAGCGGAAGTGCTGTTGGACTGCATCAGCCAGGTGACGGAGACTCCCAACAAGTTTCGTGGATTGCCTCGCGGTGCCAGCGCGATTCAGATTGCCGATGGCAACACGTCAACGTATTTCTTGACGACGTTTGGGCGGGCAAAGCGAGAGACTGTTTGCTCCTGCGAAGTCAAGATGGAGCCCAATCTCTCGCAAGCCTTACACCTGCTCAACGGTGACAGCGTGCACAACCGCATTCGTCAGGGGAAGCTAATCAAACGACGACTGGACGAAGGCGTTTCGCCTAAGGATCTGATCCGTGAGCTTTACATCCGCTGTCTAACGCGCGAACCAACCGAGGCCGAGACGACTAATCTGCGAGCGATCCTCGCCGAAGAAAAATCGCAGCGGCAGTCGTTGGAAGACGTATTCTGGGCGTTGCTGAACTCACGCGAGTTCCTCTTCAATCACTGACCAGGCTTCGCCTTTGGGAGAACTGGATCATCGCCTTACTGCCGCGTGCCTTTAAGACTCATGTTTGATCGCCAGCCAATATTGATTGTTGCCGTCTTGGTGTTGGGCTGTACTGCTGCTCCGCAGTCCGCGATTGCTCAAAACAAAGCAGGCAAGGTGACGTTTGAAGATCACATCACGCCTATCTTTCGGCAGCATTGCGTCGTCTGTCATGAACCCAACGGCAAACTCGGCGGGCTTGATCTCTCCACCTATCAAGGCACCATGGAAGGTGGCAGCTCCGGGGCCGTGATTGAACCTGGGGTGGCCAGTGACAGCTACCTCTACATGCTGATCACCCATGAGTCTGAACCGAAAATGCCGCAGAACGCGGATAAGCTCTCGGATGCGGACCTTGCCGTGATCCGCAATTGGATTGATGGCGGCGTGTTGGAGAATGCCGGTAGCAAGGCCAAGCTGAGCAACAAGCCCAAGATGGAGATGGCCAGCGGCAGCACCGGCACCCGACCGGACGTGATGCCTTGGCCCAAAGCTTTGCCGTTGCAGCCGCGCGTGGTCACGCAGCGGGCTTCCGCCATCATCGCCATGACCACCAATCCCTGGGCGCCGCTACTGGCGTTGGGAAGCGAAGAGCAAGTGCTGCTTTACGATCTCCGCTCGATGGAGATCCTTGGTGTGTTGCCATTCCCCCAAGGAACTCCGCAAGTACTCAAGTTCAGCGCCAATGGATCGCTGCTGTTGGCCGGCGGTGGAAAGAGCGCGTCAAAGGGCGTTGTTGTGGTCTGGAATGTCGAGACAGGCGAGCCTTTGATCGAAGTCGGCGATGAGCTTGATACCGTCCTGGCGGCGGATATCAGTGCTGATCACCAGTGGGTTGCGTTGGGTGGTCCGCAAAGGCTGATCCGTATCTATTCAACGCAGGACGGTTCACTGCAGCACGAAATCAAGAAGCATACAGACTGGGTCACGGAAATCGCCTTCAGTCCCGATGGCGTGTTACTAGCGACAGGCGACCGCAATGGCGGGTTGCATGTCTGGGAGACATTCACAGCTCGCCCGTACGCGGACCTGCGCGGTCACTCGAAAATGATCACTGGCCTGTCCTGGCGGAGCGATTCTAACATTGTCGCGTCCGCCAGCGAGGACGCCACCGTGCGCTTGTGGGAAATGAAAAATGGCACCCAGGTCAAGCAGTGGAACGCTCACGGGGGTGGGACCGCAGATGTTGAGTTCCTCCGTGACGGCCGACTGGTTTCCTGTGGACGGGACCGGCAGGTTAAACTCTGGGATCAAAACGGTGGACAACAACGGAAATTCGCTGCGTTCAATGACCTGGCACTTTCAGTCACGTACTGCGATGAAACAAATCGTGTTGTTGCAGGCGATTGGACCGGCGAAGTTCGCGTTTGGAATGGAGAAGACGCATCGCAGCTGGGCATCCTGGCGGCCAATCCCCCCAGCTTGGAGACGCGCCTGGCCACGGCCCAGCAAGTATTAACACAGGCGCAAGCGGGTGCGACCGCCAAACAGCAGGTTGCCACGGCAGCTCAGGCGGCGGTAGATGAAAAGGCGGCAGAGTTGCAGGCCGCACAAAATCAGATCACCGAAGCTCAAGCAACCATTCAAACTAGTGAAGCCGACCTCACCAAATCTCAAAAACGCGCTCAAGAGCTGACCACACGGAAAGAACAGCAAGCGACAGCCCTCAGACAACGGCAAGAAGCAATTCCCCACTTAAAGGAAGCTGCCGCCCAAATGGCCAAAGCCGTCGAAGCGGCCGCAGGTGATGAAGCATTGGCCAAACTGGGCCGGCAACTGCGGCAGAAACTCGATGCTTACACGCAAGAGCGAGACACATTGACCAAGGCGGTGAGTGAGACTCAGTCAGCACTCGCCAAGGTTGCCGAACAGGCGAAGATTCATACAGATACTGTGACAACGGCCAAAGCGACCATCGCGAAGGCAACCAAGCGCGTGGCAAAATTGAAACCGGCAGTCAAAGCTGCCCAGGGAACAGCCCAAAACGCAGCCAAGGCTCAAAGTGTTGCTGACACGGCGCTTGAAAGAGCAAAATCCACTGCCAACCGATGGCAGGATGCGGCTATCTTTCAGCAGCAATGGGACTCCATTTGGACACGGATTAGGACGGCCGAAGAGGAGTCGCTGGCTGCCGCCGCCAAGTTGGCTGAATCGTCAGAGGCCGCCGTTACGGCTGAGTCGGCATTGGCCGACATCAATCAACAGGCTGCTACTATTCGGCAAGCAGTCGCGGCTGCGGATCAGGAAATCGCTGGCAGCAAGATGGTGATGGAGACGTCACACGCCGCCATCGTCACGGCCAATCAGTCAATCGCCAAGCAAAAAACGAGCGCGTCGACTATCGATCAAGCTGCCGCAGAACTTCGGGAAAGTTTGAAGCGCGCCCAGGCGGCGGCTGACACCACCAACGATGAAAACCTCACGGCCGTCATCAACGGGCTGAAAGCAGCCATCACCGCGCGGGAGCAGCAAGTGAAGGAGTTAGCTCGGCAGCAAGCTGCCGCACAAAAGATAATTGAAGAATCGAATGCAGCGATTGCCACCGCAAAGCAGATGGGAAAGGACGCGCAAGCTCGCAAAGAATCTGCGACAGCGCAACTCGAAGCCATGGGTGAGGACAAAACAGCTGCTGAGCAGCAACTCTCTGCCGCGCAGCAGATGGTCACTCAAGCGGAAGCTCAAGTTCAAACGGCCGATCAGGCGGTGAAAGCCGCCCGGGACCAGCTCGCAACGCTGCAGGACTCTCTGCCGCGGGCAGTTTCCAACACTCATGCAGGCGGTTAATCAACGTTGAAAGATCGATAGACGATCGCTGCTGTCCGGCGGGACTTATAGGTATTACTTCAAGGTCGGCTGAGGCTTCCAGGGTGAGGTTGGTGCCCGGGTAATGGGAGTAGGCAATGCGTACTCCAGATACTCAAAACTCGTTTGAGCTGGCACCCGGCAATCGGTGGTTCCCGCGCTGTGAGTCATCTTTACAAGTCTCCAGGCGGAAATTGCAATTGCACTCCCTGCGGAGTACAGAATTCCGCTGTGGTGCGGGCAATTCCGTTAAGGTTACGTTCTGGCATCCCGTTTGCTTTAGCGTCTCGTATTGACCTGAATGGCTGTTGCCAACACCAATGCAGTGTTTGATCTATGCCAATTGTGAGATGGATCTCGCATGACTCCCAGACCGAGGCACATTCGTGCGGCGATACGGAACTCCATCATTGGAGAGTCCGTAGCTGGTTGACAAATCAACAGCCTGCTAACAATCCAGAAAGGAATCGACGATGAGGTCTATCTTGCTAGCGCTCTGCTGTGTGATTGCAGTCACTCAAACCGCATCCGCTTCTGACGATTTGATCACGATGCGGATTTCTCCGCAAGGTTTGCAGATCGCCACGACGGATCAAGAAGTCAAGGCAATGAGGAATGCGGGGATTTCGGAAGGATCGATGCTTATTGTTTGCAGAGAGATGGAAGTCACCCGCAACGCATCGAAGCTAAGAGTCAGATGTGCTGACGTTCATTTCGTGACCGACGTTTACGCGCGGGGAACAGCAAAATTCGCCGAGTTTGACCTCACGGCAGGAACCGCCGTGCTTACCGGTGATTCTTCCTCAAAGGTTGAACTCGTGATCGAAACCGCCGAGGCCGATTCTAGGATGCTGGCCGAACGGTTGGAGATACCATTCGCACTGCTCCTTCCGTCCAGAGCCAAGTCAGATGGCTCACAACCGGATTCCCAGAGTAAGCAATCGCGTTAAGTCGGTCTTGTTCGTGCTGTCAGCTCACGTGATGCTTGTTTCTTGTGCCGACAGTCGCCGGTCAAAAGATGGCACTGGAAAAGTCAGGCGCCCACGCGCTTTCCAGTGCCGTCCAGCCGCAACAACGCAATCCAAGGCCATGAGTGAGATCGAAAGACGGCTCAGAAGTAACTCTCTGCCGCGTAGCACATGGAGATTTATGCGGAAGCTGAGTCCTAAGCAGCAGACCAGCGGTGAAGGCCGCCCGGGACCACCGGCGACGCTGCTGGCTTCCCAAACTCATGGAGCCGGTGACCGACGCGACTATCGTCTTGCAAAGTTGTTGTTGTGCTACATGTTCAGGAACATGATTGCGGCCAATGGCAATGACCTATTCAGCGCGTTGTGTGTCAAAACGCTTTCGACCAGCTAGAGCACTTGCCGGATTACTGTTCCGCTCGAACGGTCCTGTCAAGTCATCTCCCGATGGGATGCCACACGACACGCGTACGGGCGAAATTGACATTGGTCAAACTTTTGGATGTTTTCGGCCTCCCTGCGCGCTGCCGAGCGCCATAGGAGGTTGACGGATAACATGCTGCTGAACTTAACGTCAGGATTGCCGGTGATGTTTGCGGTCCCGTTGCTGGTTAATTGCTGGGCATGAAGCGTTTGCGCCACCCCTCCAGAGGCGAGAAAAACTTGACCAATGACAATTTCGCCCGTACGCCTGAGAGCATGGCGTGCGAGGAACACCCGCGGCAATGCCATCATGCGTTCGCGAAGCGATGGGAACTGCCGCTGAACGGAACCTGACTTGTTGTGGGAATCTTGGTTCAGGCGGAATGCAAGGGAATTCGTTACCTTGGATTTTCGAGGAGGATCAGTTCCATGAAGAAGAAGCGTTACGCGTCCACTTGCCAATGCCTCGCATCTTCATTCCAAGTCATGCATACTCCCCATGCTCAAAGCCGTGACGCCAGGCGATTTTCCTGAACGGACGTGGCCTAAGATAATCGGTCATTTCGTGGTCGAACATCGACCAGAGTCACCTTCATTGTGTTGTCGTTTGACGCGCCCGAGAGTTTCGCGTGATGCAACGGCGGATTGGTTAATCGGACAGAGAGAGTACATTCGACATGAACTCAGAATATATTCGACATGCTAACTTTGGATGGCTCCATAAGCCCCCACTTCCCCCCGCGTGTTGCCATTGTCTGATTGTTCAAGCTGGCCATCGCGTCGTGTTGGTGGATACTGGTATCGGGACTCATGATATTGCTCAGCCAGATCGGCGTATCGGACGCGAAGCGATTGCTGCCGCCGGTTTCATATTCATTGATTCTGTGACGGCGAAATCTTGCCTTGAGCAAGCTGGTTTCGGTGTTTCCGCTGTCACGGACATTGTGCTAACACATTGCGACCCAGACCACGTGGGTGGGTTGTCAGATTTTCCGGAGGCGACCGTTCATGTGTCTTCGGAAGAAAGGGCAAACCTCGATTCCGACAATTCACGCTACTCGCCCGCTCAGTTTACTCACGGACCGCATTGGCGACTTTACGAAACCGATGATTCAGAGTTTTTCGGCCTCCGGTCCCGAAGGGTGAAGACATCAATTGACACCGACATACGTATGGTTCCGTTATTCGGCCACACGCTTGGACATTGCGGAGTCGCAATCAAAAGCCAAGACAGATGGACGTTCCACGTAGGCGATGCCTATTACTTGCGCGCGGAGTTGACTGACGACAAGCATCCCATCGCTCAGCTTGCGATGATGCGGGCGGATGATGACCGTCTACGCCGTGAGTCGCTGGACAGTCTCCGTAGACTCTCAAAACAACCAAACGTTGATTTGTGTGGTTACCATGACACGAGCGAACTCCCTGCCATGGTTCCGAAGCTTGAGGATGTTGCAAGTCCAAACACACCCCAACCTTCATAACGGCTGGGACAAGAAATCAAAGCTGGTCATTGGCCAAGTTCGGATCACGCTACGCAACCCAGTGTCAATCAGCATTGGCTCCGGCTGATCTACTGGGACTTTGAGGACTTACAAGCACTGCTCCAGCAAGCGCTCCAAGAGCAAATCAAGTTTGACTCGACCGTAGATTAGTTCAAAACCCTTGTTGCTCAGCCCGCTCTCTAGATCACTGGAACCAAAGCCGATCGCGATTTGTGGCTCCATATTGGCATCGGCCATTTGGCACTTTTGGAGCAAATAGACGGGTTCTCAGAAGCAAAAAGGGCAATCCTGAAGAAACTTCTGAATCAGAAGTCTTTGGCCAGACTCAAAATAGGTCAATCGGAAACTGCTTCCCAATTGAGCTAGGGGTGCGTGTGTCCCTTTCCCGTGCAAGGCCTGCATACAATGCACTCAAGTTCTGCTTAGCACTTCGTTCTGGCACTTTTTAGCCGTCAATGCCAAGTCTTCAGTGGCGTTCCGAGAGCGTTTTTCCACTTACCGTGCGGAGTATTCGCAGTGGCGGAAGTAGGCTTGGCATTCTTGGGGTATGAACTTGTCGAGGAGTTTGCCGAGCGTGTCTCCCAAGGCGGTGGCGGTGCGAGCAGCCGCCGCGCGAAGAAGACTCTTTCGCTTCGCGAACGCCAGTTCGATCGGGTTCAAGTCAGGGCTGTAGGGAGGCAGGTCCACGAGCGTTGCGCCGACAGCTTCAATTGCTTCGCGAACACCGGCCTCTTGTGGCTAGAGAGATTGTCCATGATCACCACGTCGCCGGGCTGAAGCGTGGGCGCAAGTGTTGTTGCACGTAAGCCAGAAACACGTCGCCGTTCATCGGGCCGTCCACCATCAGCAGCGCCGCGATGCCGGTCGCTCGCAACGCACCAACGAAGGTGGTCGTCTTCCAATGTCCGGCGGGCACTTTGCTGACGACTCGTTCGCCTCGAAACGCCCGACCATAGTGGCGAGCCATCTTGGTGCTGACGCCGGTTTCGTCAAGAAAGACCGAATGAAACGGATGCAGTTGGGCCTGCCAGAACTTCCACAGCCAGCGGCGTTCGGCTCAAGCGGCTGCGGAGTTCCTCCAGCGTGGCTTCCGGATATTCTTGGACAAGTTGCAGCAACTCTTGGGGTGCTTGGCCAACTTTAGCTTAAACCCCGGTCTTGCCGCAGCACGCGTCACCGAATTCCGGTCAAGGATCCTGTCGCGCTGCGGTTGCGAGGAGTGGCCATCAGTCGCTGATAATGTGCGAGCGACTCGTCTTTTGTAGTGCCGAGTCGAATCTGCTGGCCATCGAGCGTGACGTACCAGGCACGGCGAGACTTGCGAAACCACGGTTGCGGAAACTTCATGTCGAAACCTCTCAGCGAGAAACCTGGAATGCTTCAGGCGTGCTGAAA
>JALCBR010000040.1 GCA_028066245.1 Pirellulales bacterium
CCGTGAACTCTTTAGCCTCAAAGATAATCGATCGAGAGCGGAGAAGTTCTTCCGGATTGTAAAGAGTCAGACTACCTAGGACCCCCTGTTCGATATCACCCTTATGAGTCCGAAAGATCGATAGCATAAACTCCAACGGCAGCCCGTTGGGATAATCAGCGATGGGGTAGTTATCGGCTGTTATCCCGTCAAAAACCCAAACCACGGAGCTGAAGCCCGGTGTCGAAGAGCCACCCTCCACGTAGCTGCGATACTCCCAAACGTTACCTACATTGACGCCCGCCCGCTTTTGCTCGCCAGCTTTGTTGTTAAAGTAGAAGTCCGAAGCGTAAACCGGAACGCGTGCGGTCAGCAGCCCTTGCGGCGAAGTCAGCGGCAACACAACTTTGTGCAGCATCGGGTTGCCAGATGCCAGGGTTCCTGGGGACAGTTCTCCATTCTCAAAGATGCTGACCGAGACGACATCGTCATCGGACACTCCTGTCACGGTCAATGCCGCCGCGTCATATACATAGTCAGTGGTGCCGCTTGGATCGGTAACCTGCTCAGCCGGAGAGATTAAACACTTGTCGTTAATCACCAGGCTGTGGCCGGGGATTGTCAAATCGTATCCGGCGTCCGTTTTCGTGAAGGAAGACACAGCGGCCGATTCAAACTTGGTTTCGATGTCATGGTTGTGGCCGTGCATGATCTCTGTCACATTCCGCCGCCACTGGCCTCCCAGTTTTTTGAGCAACACCCGCGCTTCATGTCGGTGATTACTTTCGTATTCGGTTTGGCCGACAAGCGTGGGGTGCCGACCGTCGGCGTCCTGCGTGTAATCCCAACTGGCCTGCCGGGGATCGAACCCATGAACGTGGTCAATCGCTCGATTGACGAACAGGTAGCTGGCCAAGCCCATGCCTAAGAGCAGCAGTGTCGCCACGGCGCTAAAGCCAAAGGTTCGCCCCAGGATGATCTCCGAGGCACGCACAGGCTTCGTGACGACGGTATAGATGGTGCGTCGCGTAATGTCGTTGGGAATGCTGAACACGCTGAGGAACAGCACGATCATGGCGACCAATCCCGCGGCGGTGGTCATGACAAAGTCCATATAGAGCTTTGCGGGATCGTTGGTCGTGGGGTCCAAAAAGAACCCAGCAAAAGCCAGCAGGATCAAATAGATCACCAGCGCGACCCAGGCCCAGCGACGCATGGCTTCGCGGAAACAGAGAATCGTTAGTGAAGCAACGCGTCGCGGAGAGATCTTGACGAGGTCAACCGTCGCATCTGTGAATCTGCTGAAGACTGTGATCGTGCCGCGTTTCGGTCCGCGAAAGACGATGGAAATCAACCAAGAAAAAACCAAGCTCACACCGAGAATGGCCGCTATGGAAACGAGCCAGTGCCCGATTGCTCCCCAGCTTTCACCAACTCCAAAGAGCCAGGCCCAGAAATCAGGGATTCCTTGTTCAAGAACCATGCAGGTATTCCATCAACTAATGCGAAGTTCGTTCGGTTGCTGTCAGTATGGACAAGGGGTGGGATTGCCGGGCGGAACTTTCTTAGCTGGCAGGAGTTCCGGGTGTGGGGACTTCGCCGGCAGCAGAACTGGCGCCGCTGATGCGTCGCCCGGGCCGAGCTTCGCTGTCACGGACAATTGTCAAGAAGAGCTCTTCGAGCGTACTTTGGGCACTTCCCATGGCGAGCACGTCGCCCTGATGCTTGGCAATGACCTGCTTGATCTCTTCGTGGGCTGCTGGACTCAGGTTTGATGCGCGAATCTCAGTGACGTCTTCCATCTTGAGCAAGTCGTCTACCCTCCCCAACTCTTTGAGTTCGCCTTGATGCAAAATGGCGATCCGATCGCAGACGTCCTGCACATCAGCCAGCAAGTGGCTACACATCAAAATGGTCTTGCCATGATCGTCACGCAGCTTTTTGATCAGGTCTTTCATCTCTCGTGTGCCGATGGGGTCCAATCCAGAAGTTGGCTCATCGAGAATGATTAGGTCTGGGTTATTGATCAAAGCTTGAGCCAGTCCGATTCGTCGGGTCATGCCTTTGGAGTATTCCTTCAGCTGTCGACGACGAGCCCACCCCAAGCCGACCATTTCGATTAGTTCAGAAACGCGGCGACGGCGCTCCTCTCCGGGAAGATCAAACAGCCGGCCATAGAAATGCAACGTCTCTTCCGCATTGAGGAACTTATACAGGTATGACTCTTCTGGCAGGTAGCCAATCCGGTGGTTCTTGCCGACATCCGTGGCCGGCTTGTCAAAGACAAGCACGTCCCCATCAGTGGGAAACAGCAACCCTAAGCTGAGTTTGATGGTGGTGGTCTTGCCAGAGCCGTTCGGTCCCAGCAGGCCGAAGATCTCGCCTTTGTGAACTTCCAGGTCAAGCGACTTTAAGGCTTGGACTTTTTGTCGGCCCCAAAAATCGCGATAAACCTTGGTAAGATTGCGAGTTTCGATAACGACTTCGGAAGCGGACATGAAGCGGAACCGAATGTGAAGAGGAGATTGGTCGATACGGGTGAGCCCGCCACCGAAGAATTGACGCGTTTGCGGCATTTTGCAACGCATGCACAACAGCCGGACGCGATTTGTTCGTTACGCAGAAATGGGGCAGAGAGTTCGCGGCATTCACGCTTCGAACCTAGCAGAGCGGACCATCTCACTATAAGAACGCTCGCAGGCCCTTTCAAGCGAGCCCAGCCTTCCTAACTCATTATTAAAAAAGCATTTGGGCTCACGCAGAGGCGTATCACACCGACTACGCGAGTTAACGCAAATATGCGGATATTCGATGTGGGATCGACCACTATTCCTAGCCGTTCGTCGAAAAACGCCGTGGTCGTATTTCACATCTAAGCCGCGCGAGAGCGAATCTCGCGCGGCTTAGAGATCGTGGCACTCACAATGGCTGCTCGACCGGACAATGCCCGGTATGCGCTCAAGGACTCCGTTGATAGACAATCCGCCCATCGACAATCGTGTACAGCACATCTGTCTTCAGCAGTAAGCTTGGGTCAATCTCTAGCAAGTTATGCGACAAGACGGTGATGTCAGCCAACTTGCCAACGCTGATTGAGCCCTTGTCATCCTCTTCAAAATTGGCGTAAGCCGCGTTGAGGGTTGAAGCCTTGATCGCGTCTTGGATGCTGACCCGCTCATCACCGAACCAGCCTTCGGCGGGTTCTGCGTTAACCGTTTGCCGCGTGACCGCGGCGTACAAAGCCAAGAGCGGGTTAATGGGATACTCCGCTGCGGACGTGCCGGGCCAGTCCGATCCGAATGCGAGTGTGGCTCCTGAATCTTGAATGCTGCGAAACGCGTAAGCCGTTTCACAGCGCTTGCGGCCTATTCGTAACTCCATCCACCGCATGTCATCGCTCAAATGGAACGGCTGAACCTCCGCGATGACACCTAACGGTCCCAGTCGGGCGAAATCCGATGGGGACAGCACTTGAGCGTGAACCAGGCGAAAACGACGATCGCGTGGCCCGTTCTGCTTTTGCAACTCTTCCAGGTAGTTTAGGAGCAGGTGATTCGCCTCGTCTCCGATCGCGTGAACGGTGAGTTGCAAGCCGGCTTTGTCTGCTTCCAACATGTGATTGAGAAACTGTCCCGGAACAACCTCTCCACGGTTGTTGGTCATCAGCTTCCGCCAGCTGCCACGATTGGTCGGATTATTCGAGTACGGTTCAAAAAACCGGGCTGAACTGGTTCCCATAATCCCATCGATGTGCCCTTTAAGCGCTCCCAGGCGAATCCAAGGATCACCAGACCCGACCTTGATTCCGCGAGCTTTGAGTTCAGGCCATCGATCCAACATGTAGCGGTAGTGAATCCGGATCGGAAGTTCACCGGCTGCATGCAATTCGCGGAAGATCTGCAATTGGCGATCGTCAGACATATCGCTGATGTTGGTGACGCCCGCCGCCGCAATCATCTCCAGAGCTCGCTTGGTTTGCTGCACTCGACGTTTCTTGGAGAACGCGCGGGGGGCCTTTAAGCGAAAGATGGTTGATGCTCTGTTGCCGCGGAACACGCCTGTCAACCCTTGGTCGTCGCGAAGAAATTCAACGCCATCCACCTGAGGGTCGTCCGGATCCAAGCCAGCGGCGACCAGCGCGGCTCGGTTCGCCGCGTATTCCGAGTTATCGAATTTGTTCAAGAAGACTGGATGGTCCTGGGTGAACTCCTCAATCAACCGCATGTCAGGACGAAATGGTTCACGGCGATCTTCGCCAGCGCTCCCCAAGGCCCATTGGTCGTAAGCGCCCCAGAGTCCGCCCACAATCCATTCGCCCTCGGGTAACTCCGTAGCCAGATCTTTGATCCGAGCGACAAACTCATCTTGGCTACCGACAGCCATGATGTTGAACTCATAGAATCGCGCTGCCGAGCTAAAATGTGTATGAGTATCGTTAAAGCCGGGCATTACGAACGCACCTTCCAGATCGATCACTTCCGTTGTCGGACCGCGGAGGCTGAGCGCGTCAGCATTCTTTCCCACCACAACAATCCGACCATCGCGCACGGCGACAGCTTCCGCGCGTGGTGACTGGGCATCAACCGTCCACACAGTGGCGTTGTGCAAGATGAGATCGGCCTGTTCCGGTTGAACTTCAGAAGCCGCATGGGTGGCGCCTGCAGAGGGCACCAAACTCACCAAGGCGGCAAGACCAATCACAACCAGCGATTTGAAGAGAATTTTTACAGCGTTATGTGTTCTCATCGTTTGGTCCTACGCAGGAGTGAAGAGGGGGCTTATTGACTGCCGCGTTGCCGCAACCGGGCCGTGTCATCCCATCACCTTCCATATAGGTGAAGGCGCCCTGGCGGCTACTTAAGCTGGGCAACATCTTACCGCGCCTGGAAAAGCCGTGCGAGCAATCGTTGGCGTTACCATCTCACATGCGACTTAAATCACACGCCACAGGCACAAGGACATGACGACAAAACTCAGCCGGTTTGCGGATCCGTTCCGTCACCGCGTTTAGTCAAAGTTCGAGTGAACTTACGAACTGAACGGGGTGAAACGCCCCCGGTGCCTGTACCGCTTCCAAAACTTGTTTTGCGGAACTTGCGAAGCAGCCGCAACCGTCCCCGCCCGTTGACGTAAAACACAATTCCCCACATGCCAACAAGGACGAGAGCGACGCTGGCGAGAGCGACACCTCCTAAGGTCAGCAAGCTGCTCCGCAGCGACTGCAGCGGCGCCACGGCTTCCTCTGGACGTTGCTGAACAACAACGGCCCAGCCTGTCGAAGATTTGGTGTTGCCGTGGTTGACTTCAACAGGCACGACGGCCGCCAACCAGGCGCCGGAGTCATCACCCGTCACCGGGTCTCGGTATTCCGTCTGCAATTGAAACTGGCGAACGCGCTCGCTTGGCTCGCCTTTGGAACTAACCAGTTCTTGCAGTAGCTGAGTTTGTTCCTCGCTCAAGAAAATGGCGTCCTGCTGTGAGTTGCCGGCGTTCGCATCCGATGTTTCCTGACTGGAAAGGCCTTGCCGCAACCCCGGATGTTCGAGGATCGACCCTGCTCGTGGCTTGCGGTTGAACGAGGAGCCAGGGCTATCCAGATTGCTGTCCACCAACACAACGGTTTGATCGAGATCGGATGAATCTCGCTGTAATTCCAGGAAGCTACCAATCTCAACGGTCATGCCCAAGACTCCGAGAATCGAACTCGGTTGAGCCGGATCGCGAATGGGAACAGTAAACGCGACCTTCCTTGTTCCGCTCAGTTTGCTGCGAAACACAATCGAAAGATGTGGTTTGGTCAACGGTGGGTGAGATGTTCCCGCGGGAGCGTCAAATCCTTGGCCGTGAAAGTAGTCACGGTGGGACCAATTCTTCCCCAGAGTCTCGCCTTGCCTGACGGGATCAATCGCGTGTTGAACTCCTCTGGCGTCATCCAAAAACCAACTGGCCGATGGCAGATCCCCATGGCGTTCTCGAACGGAACGAATCCACTCGGCGAACTCCTCCTGGAATGGTTGCCCCCCGCTTCCTGATTCTTGGATGGTCCGTAACCAGGCAATCATCTGAGGATCATCAGCTTCCTCGCGCAAGGACCCCCAACGGCGCTCGATTTGTCCGACCACCGCTTCGGACACATACATCGCCGTGCTGCGTGCGTTCTCCAGAGTTTCCGCAGTGATGGCCCTCTCAGACTCTCTTATCGCCGTGTTAAATCCCTGATAGGCGATCAACGAAAGCACAACCAGCAGCACGGCCGGGCCAATGGCGCCCAACAGCAGCATGGGCCGGCGCGAGCGACGCCGCGTGCGAATTTTGAGTTCCTCCAGAACCGCCTGCACGTTTTCGTATCGCCGTCCCGGTTTGGCAGCCAGGCAGCGGTCGATAATCTCGGCCAGGTGCCGATCCACCCCAGGCACGGTCCGGTGCAGAGCCGGTTTGGGCGATTGCTCGATCAGCCGCCGATAGGCTGCCAATCGCTTCTCTAAGGACGGCTCCTCGTCAATCCGTTCAACGTTTTCATTTGTACGGTGGGGCGGGGCACCGGTCAGCATGCAATAAAGCAAGGCGCCCAACGCGTAAACATCCCACCGCGCATCCGGGATGGCTTTTAGGTCGGCCTGTTCGGGAGCCATGTAGAACAGTGTTCCCAAAGCCGGACTCTGTTCGTGCGAGAGCCGTGATTGCCCAAAGTCGCACAGTCGGGGGCGTGTGTCTTCGTCCAGCAGAATATTCGCCGGCTTGAGGTCGCAGTGCAGAACGCCTTTGTTGTGTGAATGCACAAGCCCAATAGCGATCTCGCGAAACAAGTTCACGGCCTCGTCCACGGGCATCGCTCCATCCTTCTGAAGCAACTCTTCCAATGACCCGTGTTCGATGTACTCCATCACGTAAAAGGGAGGGTTGGAATCCCAGCCGACGTCCACCAATTGCACGACGTAGCGGTCGGCAAACAAGAAGGCGAGCTTCTCGACCTCGCGCGAGAGCAGCGACCAATCCAGCCCTCCGCGATGTGTGTAGAACTTGATGGCCACTTTGCGACCGGTGTTGATCTCCGTGGCAACCCAAACTTCTCCGTACGCTCCTTCCCCCAGGAAGCTGTCAGCGACGTAGCCGGGCACATCCGTTGGCGGCTGCAACCGTTGCGAACTCAAATCGCGGCTGCGTTTGAGGTCTTGGCCCGATTGAAGTTGCGTCCGCTCTAAATCCATTCCATTCTCCGACCATGGGGCGGAAGATGCCGCAACTATTTCGGAAACGACCGTCCGCAAAGGGCCACGCGACAACTCCGCGTTGCCCGCGGTGTTGGGTCAGGCCGAACGAAGGCTCTCAGGAAATCGTACCGGGAAAGTCAGATGGAATCCATTAGCGTGCTAGCAGGCTCAGGCGAACATCCGTTTTTTCAAGCCTGACTGGACGCTTATTTCTCTTCTTCTGGAATCTCACATGCAGCTCGATCATCTAACAACCCCGTGAATTCCCAGGATGGATTCCCTTCATGGCGCAAGTGGGCCGAGATCTGCCGGCCGCGAAGATGCAACGGATTGCGCTCTCACTTGCCTCGTGTTGAAAAACGCCTCGCTGGCATTTCCAGAGCGTTGCGGACAGTCAATGGGAGCAACCGCAACGCTCAATACTTAACGGCACTGGTCGCTCGGGCAAGCGTCTCCCGCATTAATTTGATCGGCGGTTCTTGTCCCGCGAAGAGCTGGTACTGTAAAGCCGCTTGGCCAATGAACATATCGACGCCGCTGACCGTGTGACAGCCAACGTCAGCGGCATCCTTAAGCAAAAGAGTATTGGCAGGATTGTAGACGGTATCGAATACGATCATGCCAGGGCCCAACGATTGTCTTTCGTAGGGCGATTCGTCGAGCTTGGGGTGCATGCCGATGGGCGTGCAATTGACGATGATCTCCACATCCAGCTCGTGTCGTTCTCGCCATTCAAAGACGCCACAGCCAACGCTTTCTGCCAGTTGTTCGGCCGTTTCCGTGTTTCGTCCACTGACAACCACGTCTGCACCCGCGGCGTGCAGTCCAAACGCGATGGCCCGGGCAACACCGCCAGAACCCAAAATCAAGGCGGTCTTCCCGCTCAGATCCTCCTCTTTGCCATAGCGTTCTTTGGCCGCTTTGCGCAAACAAGCCATCGCAGCAGAGAAATCCGTGTTCGAGCCGACGAAGCCCCCCTCACCGTGGACAAGCGTGTTGACGGCTCCCACGCCCGCGGCGCTCTCTTCAATCTTGGCAATATGGTCAATCACTGCCGACTTGTGCGGAATGGTGACAGACATCCCATGCAGGCCCAGTTTGGGGGCATCGCGAAGGAAATCGGTCACGTCTTCTCTCGGCACCCGAAACGGCACATACACTTTGTCGAGCTTCTGCTCCGCGAACGACACATTGTGGATCAGCGGTCCCAGTGAATGGCCAATCGGATCTCCGACAACGCCGTAGATCTCGGTTTCGGCGGTGATGTTATCGTAGCGGTAGATATCCCGCATTTCGTCAAAGGAGAGTTGGCCCGGTGCCAACGCCCGCTCGTGATTGAACGTGGCGTACGTAAACGGTGAGCCAAACTTTCCGCACAAGATCCGGCTGGGTGTCCCGATATCGCCCATGCACATCCCGACCGTGGGAATCTTGGCGGATTGCACCAATTCCAACATCCGCACGTTGTCGCTCGCATGGTTGGCCATGGTGGCGATTTTCACGATATCCGCATCCAAAGCCGCCAGGCGATCATAAACGGCTTCTAAGTCTTCCGGTGTCTTGCGGAAATCATGGTAGCTGATGATCCGCTTGGTCTTGCCGTAGCGGGGAATCTTTTCAGCAATGTCCCCTTCCAAGTCAATGTACTCCACGCCAGCGACGATTGCGCTGCGGAGCATGACTTGCCGGGCTTCTTCGTCCTGCTTGAACCGTCCGCCGTCCTGTTCGCGACGAATCGCAATCACCACTGGGCAAGGACGTTTTTCGATCAATCGTTGCAGATTGACTTTGGTGCGCAGGTAATCCAGCCGCAACTCAACAAGCTGCGCGCCGCGCTCCACCAAGTGCTGATGTTCCAAGACGACATGTCGGTGCCGTCCACGACCAATACTGACGCAAATCATCTTCGCGAACTTCGCTAATAACCAAGCTGGCGAACGAACAATCGCTCGCGCGAACAACCACGTATTATGCTCGGGCTAGGCGGGAATCGGTAGCGGAATCTCATCGCCCGACGGTCAGAATTCAAAACGCCCCCAGCGAGCTAAACGGCAGCGTTCTCCGTTGCGGACGCGTTGAGAAAGATCGTCTGATCGCGGTCCGGGCCCACGGAAACGATGTCAACCGGACGGTCAACCAACTCTCCGATCCGTTCCAAATACCTCAACGCCATGTCCGGCAAGTCCGAGGCGTTACGAACATCGGTGATCTCGCGTTTCCAGCCCGGAAGTGTCTCGTAGATCGGCTTTGCGGCGGCCAGGTCTTCATCATGGCTTGGGAACGTTGTGGTTCGTTCGCCATTGATGTCATATGCAACACAGATCTTTAGCTCGTCCATATCGCCCAACACGTCCAGCAACGCCACCGCCAAGGCGTCAACTCCTGACAACCGTGCGGTATAGCGAACCGCCACGGCGTCAAACCAGCCACATCTGCGCGGTCGACGGGTGACGGTTCCATACTCATCGCCGCGGTCACGGATGTGCTGACCAACTTCATCATCCAACTCCGTCACAAACGGTCCGCCACCGACGCGTGTGGAATATGCCTTGGCAACGCCAATCACGTGGTTCATGTATTTCCCAGGGACTCCGCTCCCCGGCGAGATACCGACGCCGGAACTGTTGCTGCTGGTCACGTACGGAAACGTTCCATGGTCCAGGTCCAGCAGAGCCCCTTGCGCGCCTTCAAACAACAACCTGCGGCCCTCCTCCAGCGCGTCGTGCAGGAAGGTCGTTGTCTCACAAACAAAAGGCCGCAACTTTTCCGCGTACGACCGGTACTCGGCCAAGATCACATCTGCATCCAAAGGCGTGAACTCGCAGTCGGCATTCGTCGCCCCGGCAGAGAGCAGGCGGTTCTTCTCCTGCACAATTTGCTGCAAACGCTGAGCGAAACTCTCTCGATAGAGGTCGCCCAGGCGAATAGCATGGCTGCGCCCCACTTTGTCTCGATAGCACGGTCCGATGCCGCGCATCGTGGTGCCGATGGATTCGCCGCTGGCGGCAATCACCTGGAATACACGTTCTTCCTCAAAGTGCCAGGGGAAGATCACATGCGCGCGATCACTGATCCGTAGATTGCCGTCAATGGCAACGCCACGCGTGCGGAGTTCCTCGATCTCTTCCAGCACTTTCTTGGGATAGAGAACGACTCCTCCGGTAATCACGCTGATCACGCCCGGATGCAGAATCCCGCTGGGAATCAGAGAGAGCTTGTACTTCTGACCGCCGGTCACAACAGTATGTCCGGCGTTTGCGCCGCCCTGATAACGGACGACGATCTCATGCCGCTCCGTCAGCAGATCAACAATTTTCCCTTTGGCTTCATCACCCCATTGAAGCCCAATCACACACGTTCCTGGCACGGTAATCTCGAATCTTGGCAGACTGCTAAAGCGATGACCTTCCGCAGCAGCACACGTGAGCACGTAGGTTGGCTTTGCGCAGCCGGGAAAACATCGAGTCTATGTTGGTCGGGCTACACGGACAAGTCGCCGCGTTGCCTAGGGTGACGAATCCCACGGGTCTGTCAGAACGACCACCCGTCTATCCTCACATAGCTCCCAGTCGCTCCATGTCTTCCGTAAGCTGACCTTTCTATATTCCGCTCAGATCGTGTCCGGCCCTGTTGCGTCACTTTTTTGTTGCGTCGCCGACCCGCTGCCACCTACTATCGATCTTTGGCCCCGGTTGCGATGAGGTTGCCGCAGCACAGCGGTTCGCGGTCGGGGTCTCTTGCTGCGCTTATGGTATGCAACAACGCATCATCAGCGGAATACTCTCTCCATGGCCACCCACATCCGCGCGACCTTCCCTGCACGGCGAGCCTTGTCGCGCAGCATCTTCACAGGCTCAGCTTTGACCAATCGATCATCTCAAAGCCCAGCCACATAATCGCGCAATCGATAAGAAAATGGCTCAGCCAAACGCCGCGGAGAGAGCCTGATCGGTGGTACATCCATGCCCAGATTCCACCGCCAACGGCAATACAAAGAGAGAAGAACCATGCCAGTGCGGACGAGTGCGGAAAAAACGTCAACAGCACGATTACGTGGTGGCCCATAAATGCCAGACTAGACAACACCACTGCCAGCCACAGCGGAATAAATGCTTGCAGCCGGCGGAAGATGAACCACCGGAAGTAGTACTCTTCCAATAAGGAATGCAGTACGGAAAGGAATAACGCAAAGGCCAGGAACTTCCAGGGTGTGGTTAGTCCCAGGTCAACCACTTTGGCCGAAATCATCTCCGGACCGCTGGCCATCAACGGGCTTGTCTTCAGCCAGCCGTAATACAAGATCAGCATGGCGATGGAGATGACGACACCGAAGATGCCACCGACGATCACATCGCGCCGTGGGGAGCCACGTCGTCCAATCCACTGCACGCGGCGTCTTTCAATCAGCAGAAACGCCACTAACGGCAACGCAAGTTGAACCGCCTTGGCGCCTGAATAGACAGGCTGCACGATCTGGCTGCCGGCCAAAACATCGAAATACAGCCAGGTTCCCATGGCCGGGAGGATCATCGCCACAACCAGCACGATCAACAAGGCTCGCCGCGGGCTTTGCCACAACGAACAAGGTCGCAGGCGATCATCAAACGGAGCAATCAGCGTTGACACGTTGTTGGGCCCTTGACGGAGAGCGCGATAAAAACACGGCTGGCAACTGCGATGCCAGACCAGCAGCCATGTGTAACCGGCGTGAACATCCATTCTGCTCTTTGCACAGAACGCCGGCCTCAATGAATCCCCCACTTGGTGCGGGCAACGCCTTGATCATAGCACGCGGGAATTCTGGGTTGGCTTTGAGAGGGCCGTTCCCATTGTGAGGGCTGTAAGACCGGTGTCGACTGATCTTCAGGCGTCAATCGCTGCGGGATATATCGCGCAGGATATGGATGGGAGACTCACCCGGCATGAATCGGATTTGGCGTACCGTTCTTGACGGGGGCGCCGCGTGTGACGATTGCTCGACCGCGCGAATGGAATAGGGCGCACATCCATTGATGACGGAGCGTGCGGTACGTGCGTCACAGGCTGAACGCCACGGTTCCGGTGAATCCGGGACTGCCGATTGTGATTTTGAACATCAGGGAAATCCGTCAACTCAAGAGCAATCGCAGCAACTCTGCATGAGCCGAACGACGAAGAGAAGCATGGAAATCGGAGCACATAGGTTTCCCGGACGGACATTGACCACCGGACCTTGCCCTGAACAGGTTCCGCACGAAGACCTGACCAGGCATCCTCAAGGAACGGCGCGGTCCCTACTCTCCCCGGAAAGGAGTTCGAGTCGATGAAGATTCTCTCATTCAGCATGTTGGGCATGTTGATCTGCGCGGGAAGCGCGATGGCCCAATATCACCCGTACAGTGCACCGGCGGCTTTGCCCGTCCCGGCGCAAGGCACGGCACCTTCATCCTATTACGACAACCCACAGCCGGTGCCTCAACAGGAGTACCACGCTGAGGGAACACACTTGCACAGCCACAATGAATACATCACCCCCGGCTGGGATGGCGGCTATGACGTCGGCTGCTCAAGCTGCGGAAGCGGCTGCGGATCCAACTGGTTCAGCGGATTTGGAAATGGCTGCGATGCCTGCGGTCCCAACTGGTACGGCCGCGTTGGCGGATTGGTGATGACACGCGACGACGCCGATCCAATCTGGACGAGCTTTAACAACACGGTCATCACCAGCGCTCTGTTGGGCACACCCAGTGTTGGCCCCGATTGGCAAGGCGGCTACGAAGCCAGCATTGGCCGGCGCTTGTGCAGCAATGTTTGGGTTGGCGCTACGTACTGGACGCTGGAGCCAGACAATCAGTCCGCCACAGTGTCTGATCCTGGCGGCATCATCAACTCGACATTCGACTTCCGCACCTTGGCCCTCAACGGTACTCCGGTCAATAGCTGGTATGACAGCGCCTTGGCCCATCGCCTGAGCCTGCGTTCGGAATTCCACAACGCGGAACTGAACTTCTTTGGCGACTTCGCCAGCAATCCTTGCTCACGGCATCGCTTCAGTTGGTTTGGTGGAGCCCGCTGGTTCCGCTTCAAAGACGATTTCCTCTTCGAAACGGCCGACACCTCGACGACCTTTGGCGTTGACTTGGCCAATGAGGCTTATTGGAACATCAACGTCACCAACAACTTGATCGGTGGCCAGATTGGCGGTACCGCCGAGTACGCGCTGACAAACTGCTGGAGCGTTTACGCAACGCCGTCAGTTGGCCTGTATCACAACCGTATGACCTACAATAGCTCGATCCGCAGCGGAGACGGCTTCGTGGCATACAACATCGATAGCGACAAGAACGACTTCGCCGTGCTGAGCCAGATTGATTTTGGTTCTAGCTACAACGTCAACCAATGCGTCCGCGCTTACTTTGGCTATCGCCTGATTTCCGCGGCGGGCGTCGCTCTCTCCGGCGAACAGATTCCGCCGTTGGGTGATGATCTGGAGAACATCCGGAACATCGATTCAGACGGCCACTTGTTCCTGCATGGAGGTTTCGCCGGCATCGAATTCCGCCGGTAAGGAATCCTTCAGAAAGTCATAGCACCACTTCCCGAGAGTAGGTGATTCAACGAGATCTTGCTCCCCCCAGAGCATGCCTCCCCGACGAGAGCCTTCGGCCGACATGATGTCCGGTCGAAGGCTTTTTCCTTTGTTGCTAGGGGGCAGGTTGACCGACTTGGAGGTGCGGGAGCACTTGTCCGATCACCCTGAGATGGGAGCCCATGCGCCAGGCTCTCACGCGTACGGGTGAAATTGTCATTGGTCAAATTTGAGGGATGTTTCGTGCCGCCCTGCGCGCTGCCGAGCGCCATAGGAGGTTGATGGTTAACATGCTGCTGAACGTAACGTCGGGATTGGCGGTGATGTTTGCGGTCCCGTTGCTGGTTCATTGCATGGGCGTGAAGCGTTTGCTCCACCCCCCTGGAGGATGGAAAAATTTGACCAATGACAATTTCGCCCGTACGCCTGAAAGCAGGGCGCGCGGGGAACGCTGCGGCAATTTCATCATGTGTCCGCGAAGCGATGGGACCTGCCGCCGAACGGAACATCAATCAAAGAGATGTTTTCGCTCCCTATCCAACTGAAGGAGATTCACAGAGGGCACGGCACAAGAGTACCGCGTTGGCGAGCTGCGCGAGACTTAATCACGTGCGTGGGAATAGGCCGTAGCGGCAGCAATACGAAAACGCGCCGCGCGAGCAATCTGCAACCCACTCAAATTCGCGCACGCTCAGGGCATGAAAACCCAGAGCTAAGGTTTGCGTTCATCAATGACTCAGCTATGAACGTATCTGCACGTGCTCCATCGTGGGCCGGCTGCCCATCCGGCTTAGCGCGGGAAAGAGTGCGGTGGCAGCAAGATAACTTCCGAACAACATGGCGATGTAAAACAAGTCGCCCGCCCAAGTCATCTGTTGCCGATAGAAGGCAAGCCCCGCGGCGTAACACTGCATCAGACCTGCCGGCGTCAATTCATAAATGTTGTAGCGCAATGACAATTCGATCCAACTGCCGAAGTTGGTGATCAGAAAGAACAGCACTGATCCGACAGCGCCACCACCCAGCGCAATGCCCAAGAACCCGAGCTGTCCAGAAACTCCACGTTGTGAAAGCCGCTCGCAAGGTCGCCTCAGCAACGTCCCCAGTCCAACCAACAAGACATACGCTGGGTAACTGTAGATCGCACCAGCGTAGAACCCCCAAGTCTCGGAATAGCCGAGCCGGTAAGCGATTTCGATAGCGACATCGCTCAAGACAATAGCTGTGATCGGAACGGCGAACGCCCAACCCTTTCGGAAGAACGCGCCGGCAAAGAGCGAGATTGCCATCATCGGCGCGAAGTTCCAAAGTGGATGGCCGAATTGGAGCTGAGGCCGCGTCGCCACGGCAAACACGACCAGCACAACCGCCAGGCCAAACCGCGGCCAGCTTTGAGCGGCGCGGTCTTGGGGCAAGCGCGCATTTCGCGGTCCGCACCCAAGTTCAACCAGCGGAGTCGAGGCCACGGGCTTCGCCTGTTTCGTGCTGACGTCTGCCGATAAGGTCTCGCGGTCTACTTCTAGCGATTGCGACATCAATGCTGGCGCTCCGTAGGTTCCCATTCCGTCACGCAAGGTTAGCACTGTTGATTTGTCAACATAATGCATGACTCTCACAGGAGTTGCCCTTGGCTCCTGGATCAATGAACTGTCAGTCTATCATCGTCTTTGCCCGCCTCAAAGTGCCAAGGACTTTCCGGCGGCATGCGCTCTGAAAGACCACGGAAATTGTTGTTGCGTTCATCGTGCTAGCAGGAACTCGCATTGACGGCGTTTTGCGCACTTGATACTAGCTTTCCACGGCTCGCTCCCAACGCCTTACTTCACCGTCGAGAATCCGCCCCGAGATTTGTGCATGGGTCCGTTGTGGATCACTTTCTTGATCACGCTCGTTGCTTCGCTTGCACTCACGCCGGCGGCTCGCTTCGCGGCAGCGCGGTTGGGAGCGGTTGACGCCCCTGACGGTCTGAGAAAGCTGCATTCCCGCAGCGTTCCCTTGTGGGGTGGGGTGGCCGTCTATGTCGCCCTGTTGATTGGTTTGACCGTTGGGCAATGGGCTGGCTTTGGCGAAGGGACAGGGCTGGCCGAACTGGCGACGGTGCTGATCTTTGCAGCCGGATTCGTATGCTTGATCGGTTGTGTGGATGATAGCTGGGACCTCAACCCGCGTTTTAAGTTGTTGCTGCAAATTGTGGCCGTGTTGCCAATCGCGGCGGCTGGCTATGCCATTGATCGCGTGGTGATCTTCGGAACGCCGCTGGAACTGGGTTGGCTGGGCGTTCCCCTGACTGTGCTCTGGCTGGTTGGCTGCATCAATGCTCTCAATCTGCTCGATGGCATGGATGGCTTGGCCGCCACCGTCGGCCTATCAACAGCAGCAATGATGGCAGTGATCGCCACGACAATGGGACATCATCACGTGGCGATTATCGCCGTGGCACTTGCGGGCGCTCTGGCCGGATTCCTGGTCTACAACCTGCCGCCGGCCAGCATTTTCCTGGGCGATTCCGGCAGTATGGTAATTGGATTACTGGTGGGAATTTTGGGCATTCAAGGGTCGCTCAAGACGACGGCCACGCTTTCTTTAACGGTTCCCGCAGTTGTCCTTTCCATCCCCATGCTGGATACGGCCTTGGCGATCGTTCGTCGCCGACTGTTGGGAATGCCCATCGACGCGCCGGACCGCGGGCACATCCATCATCGGCTGTTGGAGCGAGGTCTCTCTGTATGGCAGGCGTTGTGCATCATTGGAGCTTTGGTATTGGCGACGGGCGCGGCAGCCACAGCAGCAACCATCTTTCGCAACGACGCTCTGGCATGGATCACTGTTGTCACGCTGTTGGTCTTGTTGGTGAGGACCAGAGCGTTTGGCCATTACGAGTTTTCTTTGCTCAAGCTGCGCGTGGCGTCCGCAATGGCTTGGGCCGTGAACTTACTCGTTCAACCCGGCCATGGACGCTCACGGCTGAGACGGAAGAAGTCCGCCGGGATGAGCTTTGCTGGCGCCTGGCAGGCGTTGTGCGAGGAAGCCGCGATTTGCGACGTCAAGCAACTGGACCTAACGATTTGGGACGCCGAAGAATGTGTCGGTCGGCATTCCTGGGCAAATCTGGCGAAGCTGCCTGAAGGCGGCTTTGAATGGACACTCGATTTTTGCTTTGGCGATTCTGGTCAAGTGAGTTGCGGGTTGCGAGCAACGGGACGGCAGTCAAGCGCAGCCCACGGCTGGAACATGCAGCGTTTAACAAGAACACTAACACTGTTCGGTGAATACTGGACGGCGCGGCCTATGGAGTTGCCGCGGGTACTGAGCATGACCGGCGAAGAGGCCCAGTTGCCAGTGACTCCTCACAGCGAAGCGGCCTAGCGCCGACTGACATTCGTCCGTGCGGACAGACGTGCGCAAACGAGTGTTTGGCGGGATGGAACGCGCGGATAAGTGGGGCAACATGGCCGTGAATCGTCGCTGCGCATGGGCGTTTTTGCGAGAGGTTGGACTTTCGGCCACTCGTAAAGACTTCGCCTTCCCTCCAGTGGGGGGCGGATCTCGGGATATACAGGCGCGCACACGGTGACTACCACAGCGCTAGCCCTACAGGCGCGAAAATCTCTGTTTGTTCTCTGGATCGTTGATTACTTCAAGCTATTCTAGTCGTCCAACGTGCCCTTTGTGCTGGGCACACCGACCATACGTGGATCGCTCTCGACAGCCATCCGCATGGACCGGGCGGCTGCCTTGAAGATCGCTTCGGCGATGTGATGGCTGTTGCCGCCGTGATGCAAGGTCGCGTGTAGATTGCACAACGCATTGCCGGAAACGGCCTGCCAAAACTCTTCCACGAGCTGGCAATCAAATTCCCCGATCTTTTCGGTTGGGAATTCGGCCAGAAAGACCAGGCTGGCCCGCCCGCCAAAATCAACGGCGACAGTGGCCAACGTCTCATCCATCGGCAGCGTGAAGTGTCCGTAGCGTCGGACGCCGGACTTGTCACCGAGCGCCTCTCGCAACGCCCTGCCCAGACAGATGCCGACATCTTCCACCGTGTGATGCTGATCGACGTGCAGGTCACCCTGAGCTTCGATCTTCAGATCAAAGCAGCCGTGTCGGCCAAAGAGCGTCAGCATGTGGTCAAAGAAGCCAACCCCGGTGGCAATTTGGACGTTGCCGGAGCCGTCCAGGTTGAGTTCGAGCCGGATCTCCGTTTCGGCCGTCTTTCGCTGAATGCTGGCGGTACGCATTAATCAGAATCACAAGGATGAGTTGCAGCCAAACGGCATGACTTGCGAACGAACCATTCTTGACCATTCAGAATGAGCGTTCGCCATGCAGGATAGTTCAGTTCGACTTGGAAAGGCGGAGGTTGTCAAAGTGGATTTCACCGGTGCCACCCAGCAGGCCAATCCGCAGGATGGCTTCCCGCGCCTGCGGCGGAACCCTGACTTGCAGTTTTTCTTCGCGCCAGTCAAAGCTGCCCCGCCAGGTTGCTGCAGGGTCTTCGCCCAGTAATCGACGATTTCTATCGTAGAAGCCGATTGCGGCGGCGGCAATCTGGAAAGAGTTCGTGCCGGGGCGAACGTTTTCCCCACGCACAGTAACCTCAAGCGTTAGCTGTCGGACCTTGGTTCCGTCAATTGGAAACGCCTGGAGTGCTTGGGAAAAGCGTCCTGCCTGCCGATTGACGAAAGCCATGTAGCGTTCACCGGCCGGCGATTCAGCATCTTCGCGCACTTCAAACTCTCGCGTGTAATGCCAGCCGACTGGCTTTCCATTCTTCTCCACGATTTCCTCAAAGCTCCCGTTGGTCAGCGACGGGTTGAGTGGGTCTGGCAGGACATCCCGTTCTTCTTCCGCGGCGCCTGTCATGGGAACAAACAGCGTAGGGAGCAGAGCCTCCTGGACGAGTTTTCCGTCCTGCTTGGTGAACAGGTAGAGCGTTTGTTGGTATCGCTCGCCCAGCGGGATCACCATCCGCCCTCCGTCTTTCAATTGATCCACCAAGGGCTGGGGAATATCTTCGGGCGAACATGTAACGATGATCTTGTCGAAAGGCGCATGTTCCGGCCAGCCTTTGTAGCCATCGCCGACTTTCACATGCACATTCTCATACCCAAGATTGCGCAGCTTTGCCTTGGCTTTCTTTCCCAACGATTCGACGATTTCGATTGTATAGACCTCTTTCACGAGTGGGCTGAGCACGGCAGCCTGATACCCGCTTCCGGTGCCGATTTCCAGGACAACGTCTTCGGCTTTGGGTTCCAACTGTTCGGTCATGTAGGCGACCACAAACGGCGGTGAAATGGTCTGGCTTGCACCAATGGCCAATGCCATATCAAAGTACGCCTGATTCAGGTGCTGTCGTGCGACGAACTCATGTCGCGGTGTTGACCGCATGGCATCCAACACGCGCTTGTCTTTGACACCTTCGGCTGCGATATAAAGCTCGACCATCCGACTTCGCAGCGTCGCGAACCTGTCTCGTTGCGCCATGGCTTGTCGTTCGCACACGCTTGAAAGTGAAACGGCCAAACCAACGAGTGCGACAAGCAGTGATTTCAAACAAGCATTCATGGACATGATCCTTCGCGATCCAACGACTGTTCGGGAAACAGTGACACCTCAACGAACGCTCAGGCTGGCCTAAGCACATGCCGGCAACAGGCAATGCCGCAGCATCGCGACCACGGCCAATGAGACGCCAATTCCTTGCCTGCCAAAAGGTTCCTGTCGAATTTAGCTCAGCAGCGATGCTCCGTCAAAATCGGCGTAAGCAGTCTTTCAGAGAGCAGCGTGTTGATTTGTCATTGGTGATGGGAATCTCCGGGACAAGCTTCCCCAATGCGGTGCTAACAGCACGGTGGGACATCGCTGTGAGATTCACCCTCATCAGGGCTCGCATCCGCCAACTAGCCTCTACGCTCTTCACCCCCAGTTCCACTCCCCACCGCATGACGTTCGTTGATGGGCTAAAGCCGTGGGAAGGTAGTGAGGAGTTAGGGGAGCTGCATCGATTGTGCCAGCGAAGGGCTCTCCCCGCCCCCAAACAGGCTGTTGAAGACACCCTCGTGGCGTTTTTTAACCCGAGCCAAATGCGAGAGTGAATCTCGCATGGCTCACAAATCGCGGCATATTTGTGTCACGATTTGGAGCCATCCGTGGGATTCACTCATGCGATCGACAGCCTGTTGGTGAAATCGCCGCTTGGTCAGATTCAATTCCGCACATACTTTCCTTCACAGGGTCAACGTAACTACAATAGGAGTAGGCGATTCGCTTGACAGCGCGAGGTCGCTTCCTATCATGAGCGATCACTTTGGTCTGATCCCGGAATGCATTTACTGCATGCTTGGTGCAAGGCCAGCCACGTCACTTGAAATCTCTTTCTGAGGCGCAAGTCGCAGTTTGCAAAACGCGGTGCCGCTTGGCAGTTGCCTGTTCATACACGTGCGTGACCAATCTCTGCCTGTAATGAGCGGATGAGATCGTTGCGCCTTGAGGAGTCCTGTCTTATGTCGGAAGCTCGGCATCTGGAAGTCGCCAATGTGGGCGATGTTACGGTCGTTCGCTTTGTTGACCGGAAGATCCTTGACGAGGCCAATATTCAACAGATCGGCGGTGAATTGTACGCCTTGGCGGAAGATGACAGCATCAGCAAACTGTTGTTGAACTTCTCCAACGTTGAGTTCCTCTCCAGTGCCGCGTTGGGCAAGTTGATCACCTTGGACAAGAAGTCCAAGACAAAAGGCTCCGTCCTTAAACTGAGTAATATCAAAGACGAGATCATGGAGGTCTTTCGCATTACGCGTTTGGATCGCGTGTTTGACATCTATGACGACGAAACCGACGCTTTGAACGCGATGTAGTTGCGAGTGGGAAGCCGGTCCGGCCAAACAAATGCGTTTTCACCCAAGTTGCTAACTAGCCACTTGCTTCTGTCGCGGACACGCCGGACGACAGCTTGCCAGCCAGAATTTGGATCAGTGCCAAGCGTCCACATGCGCAAGGAAAAATCTGGCAGACGAAACTCCAAGGGGGCCTGACGAACGGACAAGTTCCTCAACCATGGTGAATGCCTGGATCTGGAATTGGGAGATATCGATTCCCAGCCGACCGCAAGCCGGCACGGACCTTCTCGAAGAGATGATCCAGCAGCTTGAGAAACGCAATTGGCTCCCCCATGACGTCTTCGGTATCCGTTTGGCAGCCGAAGAAGCTATCGTCAACGCCATCCGTCATGGAAACCAGTCAGACGCTGACAAGCACGTTCACGTTTCTCTCAAGATGACCGAAACTCGCTTTCGGTTGGAGATCCGCGACGAAGGCCCCGGCTTTGATCCCACGGACGTCCCTGATCCAACTGAGGACGATAATCTAGAAATCCCATCTGGTCGCGGAATCATGTTGATGCGCAACTTCATGTCGTTCGTTGAATACAACGAGACGGGCAATTGCGTGATCATGGAAAAGGAGCGAGGCCAAGGCAATGGCGACGCTCAGGACAGCACGCAAAAAGATACTGATGACGAACCCGACCCACTTGTCTGAGCCGTGGACGCGATTGATGCACACCGATGCATCACGATTGGCGACAGGGCGTTGAGAACGCTCTCGAATTCGTTGCGTTTAAAACTCTCTGGCCTGGCCACCGCTTGCCGCCGCAAATTGCTCTTCCAGAAACGCTTTGACCGGCGAAACACCCTGCTCATTGGGCAAGAGTTTGAGCATTTCTTGGTCGCCTGTCTGGCCTCCTGCTGAATCAATGAACGATACGTAGTCGGCGTCTGTCGAAAACACAAGCGTCACGGCGCGACCTTCTTTGGCAAACGTCACGCCAAACTTCCAGCGAATGGAATCGTCGTCCGGCAATGATCGTGGTGAGGTGCTCCAGTCGTAGAGCCGCTTCTGCAACAGTGCGCGGCGAAAATGAAGATTGCCGCCGGCTGTACTGGCGTCGCGTGAATCACTGGTGAAATAGCTCAGCCCAGAAACGGTCAGTTGCGAAGCTGGATTTGCTTTGTCCGTTTCCTGCGGAACCAGCAGCGTCACCGTCATCGTTGATTTGTTGCCGAAGAGTTCGGCCACATCACGCCCCCAAAAATCCAAGGCGTCTTGCGTGGACGCATATTGATACAGGACATTTCCGAGCGCCATCGCCACGCCCAGCAACAACACGCCAGCCACGATCCAAACTCCGGCGCGGGACGGTCTGGCATCTGCAGAAGCAAAATTTTCCGTGGGAGTCGCCATCGATCAAATCACGGCCGAGGATAGAGAATGGGCAAATGGACGTCAGGCTGGCCACTCGGTACTTCACGCCCTGGCACAGGCCATTATACTGACGGTTCCCCTTTTGGCGTGCCACTGGCTTTCAAATCAATCTCCGCTCGGACGGACCCATGGCCAACGAATACGACCCCTATCGCGAAGCCCTGGTTGTGGAGGAAACGACGCTCTGGCCGGATGAATATGAGAGCTGGGACGATGGAGACAAAACCAAAGTCGCCGCTTTGCTGCACGCATCTCCCGCGGAAGCCAGCGAAATGCGATATGACCGCCAGCACACCGGTTTTTCCCGCGTGATCACCGTAACGGCGGAGGACTTGGACCGTGTGGGCGTGCATGAAGCCAGTTGAATGGGCCTCGTTGAAATGAGCGCTTATTGACCAGACGCCGGCTGGCGCCAACACTCAGTTGCATCCTGCGGCGGTGGCCGGATCATCTTGCGACGAACCACTCCCGTTGACAAGTTGTCTTGATCGCGCAAGCATTCACCGAATATCAACAGAACTCGCAGGCGATCAGTGTCCGGCGGGATGCACTCGGCAACCAAGTCGCGAGTATTCTCTTTTCTAGCGCTCAGTCTCATGGTCCGCACTCGCTTTGCTCCCAGCCCCACCGGCTATCTCCACATCGGCGGCGTCCGCACGGCGTTGTTTAACTGGCTGTTTGCCCGCAAGCACGGCGGACAGTTTGTGCTGCGGATTGATGACACGGACGTTGGGCGGGAAGTTGCCCCTGCACTTGAGGCCATCTTGCATGGCTTCCGTTGGCTGGGGCTGGACTGGGACGAGGGGCCTGAAGTTAACGGACCATTTGAGCCGTATTATCAATCGCAGCGCAGCGAGTCACACAAACAGGCTGTCCAGCAGCTCCTGGCTGCCGGCGCGGCGTACAAAGACTATTCCAAGCCGGAAGAGTATCAGGCGGAACGCACAGCCGCCGAGCAAGAGAAACGCAACTTTCGCTACAGTCGCACCTGGGCCGCCTGGACGAACGAAGACGAGGCGCGGTTTGAGAGCGAAGGTCGCACGGCCGTCGTCCGGCTCAAAATGCCAGAGGAAGGCCAGATCATCGTTGATGATCTCATCCGCGGCCGTGTGGAATTCAACTGCGCTACCGAGCAAGATTCGGTAGTCGCCCGAGCGGATGGCTCTGTGCTCTATAACCTGGCCAGCATTGTGGATGACCACGGAATGCAGATCACGCACGTGATCCGTTCGGAGGAGCACCTCAGCAACACACCAAGACAGATTTTTATCGCGCAAGGGCTTGGTTATGAGCTGCCGAAGTTCGCTCATGTGCCGTATGTGGCGGAGCCCAGCAGTCGTAACAAGCTCAGCAAGCGAAAGCTCGACAAGTATCTGAAGAATAAGGAGTTCGCCAAACTCAATGATCTGGGCCAGGCGATCGCCCAGCAAATTAGCCTGGCCACTTCCGCCGAGACGTTCAATCCGGTGATTGTCGATTTCTACGAGCAGGTCGGCTTCCTGGCCGATGCGCTTGTCAACTACTTGCTGCTGCTCGGCTGGTCTTTGGATGATCACACGGAAGATTTCTCGCGGCAGCAGATGCTTGAGAGCTTCAGCCTGGAGCGAGTGAACAAGGCGCCGGCCAGTTTTGATCCTGCCAAGCTGGTTTCGTTCCAGGATCGCTACATGCAGAAACTGCCGGTTAAGCAGAAGGTGGCCTTGGTGCTGCCCTACCTGCAACAAGCCGAGCTGGTGTCTTCCCCGCCGCCTTGTGAGACCAGCGACAAGCTCAAGGCAATCGTCGAGGCAGCCGGAGAGCGAATCAAAATTGCTGGCGACATCCTGGACTACACAGACTTCTACACAGCGGATGACAAACTTTCGTATGATGAGAAGGCGTTTGCCAAGCGACTCACGAAGCCGGATGATGCCGTACCATTGCTGACGAAATTCCGTTCAATACTCGCGAACACGCTGGACTGGTCCGCGGCCAACCTGGAACAAACACTCAAAGATTTCATGGAAGCGGAGGGAATTGGTTTTGGGCAGATCATCCACGCCCTGCGCGTCGCCACTACTGGCAAAGCCGTTGGCTTTGGTATGTTCGAGACGCTGGAAATCCTCGGCAAGGAAAGCACGCTGGCAAGGATTGACCGAGCACTCAGCCTGGCGACGAGTTCAATTGCGAGTTGATTGAGCACCTCTAGGTAAGATCCCAAACTTTCCACTTCACGTCCTCTAGCCTTCCGTCTCATTCTCTCATCCTTGCCCTTCATGTCCTCGTCCAACTTCATTGAAATCGCCGCCGAAGAAGACTTCGCCGCCGGGCGGTTCACGCCCCCCATCCATACGCGATTTCCGCCCGAACCCAATGGATACCTGCACATCGGCCATGCCAAAAGCATCTGCCTGAATTTCGGTTTGGCGGAAAAGTTCGGCGGCAAGTGCAACCTGCGGTTTGATGACACCAATCCAACCAAAGAAAACGTTGAGTACGTTGAGTCGATCCAGAGCGACGTTCGCTGGCTGGGATTTGATTGGGAAGATCGTCTGCTCTTCGCTTCGGATTATTTTGAAACGCTTTACGAATACGCGGTCAAGCTGATCAAAGCCGGCAAGGCATTTGTATGCGATCTTTCGCCTGAAGAGATGCGCGAGTATCGCGGAACGCTCAATGAGCCGGGGCGTGACAGCCCCTACCGCCAACGAAGTGTCGAAGAAAACCTCGATCTGTTCGCTCGAATGAGAGCCGGAGAATTTCCCGATGGCGCCTGCTCGCTACGGGCGAAGATCGACATGGCTGCACCCAACATCAACCTCCGTGATCCGGTGATGTACCGCATCCTGCATGCCACCCACCACCGCACAGGCGACGCGTGGTGCATTTATCCCACCTATGACTTCACTCACGGCCAGTCGGATTCCATCGAGGGCATTACGCATTCCATCTGTACGTTGGAGTTTGAGAATCACCGGCCGCTGTACGATTGGTATTGCCGTGAGTTGGGCATCCATCATCCTCGGCAGATCGAGTTCGCTCGATTGAATCTGAACTACACGTTGATGTCCAAGCGGCGATTGCTGGAATTGGTCAACGAGAAACATGTCCGGGGGTGGGATGACCCGCGGATGCCCACTATCTCCGGATTGCGACGCCGCGGCTACACGCCTGCATCGATCAGGGCGTTTTGCGACCGGATTGGCGTAGCCAAGTTCAACAGCACGATTGAATTCCCCGTGCTGGAACAGGCGATTCGCGAAGACCTCAACAAGACCGCCGCTCGCGTGATGGCCGTGTTACGGCCGGTGAAAGTCGTGATCGAGAACTACCCCGAGGGTCAATCGGAAGAATTGGAAGCCATTAACAATCCGGAAGATGAGAACGCCGGAACGCGAATGCTGCCCTTTGGTCGCGAGTTATACATTGAGCGGGATGACTTCATGGAAGAACCCTCCAAGAAGTTCTTCCGGCTCTCGCCCGGTAAGGAAGTTCGTCTCCGCTATGCGTACTTCATCAAGTGCAACAGCGTGGTCAAGGATGAGTCAGGTGAGATCACAGAACTCCGCTGCTCCTACGCCCCGGAAACCCGCGGTGGCAACTCGCCTGATGGCCGAAAGGTTAAAGCGACCATCCACTGGGTCAGCGCGGAACACGCCGTCGGCGGGGAAGTTCGCCTGTATGAGTCACTTTTCAAAACGGCCAACCCAACCGAGCCGCCCGCAAGCGGTGACTGGCGTGACAACCTCAATCCCAATTCGCTGGAAGTGCTGACAGACGTCAAGCTGGAACCCAGCCTGGCAAACCCGGCCGCCGGAGCTCGCTTTCAGTTCGAGCGGTTGGGGTATTTCGCTGTCGACCCCGATTCGACCGCTGGCAAGCCGGTCTTCAACCGGACAGTCTCACTGCGAGACAGCTTTCAAACCAAGAAAAAGCAACCCCGCGTTCCCTTGGGCACCAAAGCCAGAACCGGCGAGAAGTGCCCAGAGACCGGCGTTTGGAAAGTTGCCGGTGCTCCCGCAGGCCCCGCCGCGAATGAAATCGTGAAAGTCAACCGTGGCGCTAAGATGCCAGCGCATGGTGAGAAGTCGATCACGTGGGAATTGTACGAGATTTCCTGACCTTGCCATGCGCATTCTGCGCAGAAAGACACCGCACAGCCCTTGCGAACGAAAGATGCCCCATCGCACAACTACCCTGCACTACGGCCACGCCCAGGTTCTGGAGTTGCAGATCGAAGCCGATTCGCTGTTGGCTGACTGCACGCCGCGCGGAGAGCCGGTTGGCGATGTTGCCGCTGAGACAAAGAACGCTTTGGAGAATCCGCTGGACTATCCAAGCTGGTCGCAGACCGTCTATCCCGGCGATCGCGTGGTGATTGCCGTCGATCCGCAGCTTCCACAAGCAAGCGCGATCTTGGATGCGGTGATTGATGCCACCACCGCGGCAAGCGTTTCGCCGGAGGATATTACCGTGTTGTTCGCGGCCGAAGCGCCACAGCACGAGACCGCTCAGTTGGATGAAGCTTCATTGGGGCTGCAAGCCGCGCGTCAGAATTGGCAGCGGGCGAGTGATTGGGCAAGTCAGGTCAAATGTCTGTTGCATGAACCCGACAACCGTTCGGAGCTGGCATTTGTGGCGACGACCGAAGAGGGCGAGCCGCTACTTGTCAATCGCGCTTTGGCAGATGCCGATGTGTTGTTGCCAGTGACCGTGACCAGAAGTCAGGATGCGCTGGGGTATTGCGGTCCTCACGGTCTGCTTTGCCATACGTTTGGCGATTCCACAACCATGCGACGATTTCGCGCGTTTCATGCTGGCCAATCTCAACCACAAGCGTCGCGCTGGACGCAACGCAAAGCGGACGAAGCCGCCTGGGCGCTGGGTTTGAATTTCTGCTTGCATGTTTCCCCAGGCGTGAACGGCGGCATTCTTGAGATCCTGGCCGGCAAGAATGAC
Organism: Pirellulales bacterium; assembly: GCA_028066245.1. Taxonomy (GTDB): domain Bacteria; phylum Planctomycetota; class Planctomycetia; order Pirellulales; family S012-138; genus CALJLD01. Next base: position 26,962 of record JALCBR010000040.1, read on the forward strand.
TCCGTAGCGAAGAAATCCGCGCAAGCTTTCCAAAGTGCCTGGCGATACCGACTACCACGGTCAGCGGATCTCGTGATCGCCGCGGTGGATTCTCCCACGACCACCTGGTTGGAGGTTGCCGCTGCCGTAGACACGGCGGCTCGGCTGGTGAACCCTGACGGCGCCATCGTCCTGCTCACACAACTGACCGGTCCAGTGGGGCGTGCCGTGCAACGTCTGGCCCAAGTGGAATCTCCCGGCGAAGCGCTCGGATCACTGCAAACAGAGAGTGGAGAAGACGTCGTGGCCGCTGTCGCACTTGCACACGCCCTGGAACAGGCTCAGGTCTACCTCGTCTCGCAACTGGATGAGGATGAATGCCATGATCTGCATTTCATCCCTGTTGAAGATCCTGCAGACGTGCAGCGACTTGTCGCCCGCAGCCAAGCATGCGCCGTTGTCCCGTCGGCTCAGCTCGCGGACGTTCGATTGGAACACGAACCTGCGGACGCCAATGTGTAGGCAAAGCTCTGAACTTGTGGCTGCCTACTCGAACTTTTCGATTTCCGGAGTCGGCACGTGTTCCACCAGGCGCTCAATGACATCGTCATTGTTGAGCCCTTCCGCTTGAGCCTGGAAGTTGGTGCTGATGCGATGTCGCAGCACCGGCACGGCGATCTTGCGGATGTCATCGATTGCGACTGAGAATCGCCCGTCCATGGCAGCCAGCGCCTTTCCTCCCTGAATGAGGAACTGACCCGCTCGGGGCCCAGCGCCCCAATCGATGAGTTCTCGAATGAAATCCGGAGCCGATTCATCTTTGGGCCGCGTGCAACGGACCAATGCCGCTGTGTATTTCACAATGTATTCACTGACGGCAACCTTGTTGATCAGATCTTGGATCACCACGATGTTTTGGGCATTGAGCACCTTGCGAACTTCCGGCTTTTCTTGCCGAGTTGTGGAGGCAAGGATCTCCTGCTCTTCTTCCAGTGTTGGATAATCGACCTTGATGTTGAACATGAACCGGTCGAGCTGAGCTTCAGGCAGTGGATACGTGCCTTCCTGCTCGATCGGGTTTTGAGTGGCGATCGTGAAGAATGGGTCGGGGAGATCGTAAGTCGTCTGGCCGACAGAGACTTCGCGCTCCTGCATGGCTTGCAACAGTGCGGCCTGCGTCTTGGGCGGCGTGCGATTGATTTCGTCCGCCAACAGGATGTTGGTGAAAACGGGACCTTCCACAAAGCGGAAATTCCGTCGCCCGGTCTCGTCCTCATCCAGCACGTTGGTGCCGGTAATGTCAGAGGGCATCAAGTCCGGGGTAAACTGAATCCGCTTGAAGCGAATGTCCAGAATCTTGGCCAGCGTGCTCACCATCAACGTCTTCGCCAACCCCGGCACGCCTTCCAACAGGCAATGCCCACGCGTGAAAATCGCCGCAAAGATCTGCTCGATGACCGCATCTTGGCCGATGATGATCTTTTGGAGCTCGTCTCGCATCACCTGTTGGCGATTGCTGAACTCTTGCAAGACTTCCCGAAGAGAACGTTTTTCAGCCAAGGTACTTACCCGGTAGGTTGCCTATCTCTGAATGAACGGTAGCTGCCACAGCCAGATCAAACACTCGGCCGATTCTCTGGCTTCCCTGGAAGTTGCAGGTGTGCTTTCATCTTATAGCTCACGAAACTGTCCGCAATTGTCGATTGCAACGGAGATTCGATCGGTCCTAACGATTGTGTCGCCTTGGCTAACACGTAGACAACCAAGTACGGCAAACTGTCGTCGGCTCCAGCTCGAGGACATCGCCGTCAGTCGCTTTTGATTTGTGTGTGGCTCGTGCCAGAGATTTGCTGTGGTCATACGGCGCTCTGAAGATGGGCAAACCTCTGGCGTCTCGTCCAGCTTGCTGGCGAATGTGAATGCAGTGAAACTGTAACCTTAGGAACCCAGGCCATATGGTGGCCAAATTTGCGGTGATACGCGCGAGCGGGGCGAGTCTTCCTTCTCACTCCCATCGCAGGTTGTGTGTCCTAGGAAGGGGATTCCGCCACACACTTACCCCGGTTGACATGACCAGAGGGTCACCCTACGATGACGAATTCTCCTGATACCTCAGCCTTGTGGTGGCGAATCTAAGTCTCACAATGGCACCATGTTCTGATTGGCGGCATCGTGTCCTGACCAGCCCGACGATGAAGATCGGCCTGTGAAGGGACGGTCCCCGAGGTTGAGACGGAAAGACGCGGACTCCCATGGCAGTACCAAAACGAAAGCACAGCAATTCGCGAACAAACAAACGGCGTTCTCATGACAACGTCAAGTCGCGGCAGTTGCAAACTTGCCCACAGTGCAGCGTTCCCGTCCCATCTCACGTCATCTGCCCGAATTGCGGATATTATATGGGCCGGAAGCTTGTTGAGATGGAAGACTGATCGCTCTGAGTTCTGGCACAATCGGAGCTGAGATCGCGCCTGCTGTTTTCGCAGAGCAATGGCTTGTCGGCGACGCCACGCAAGATGGATGGCTTGAAAAGCTCAAGTCGCGTCCATGGGCAGTATCACGCGCCGCCAAGGTTCCGGAAGTCGTTCTGTTTTCTAGGGATGTCCCATGAGCAAGGTGGCATTTTTGTTTCCCGGTCAAGGCGCTCAGGCCGTCGGGATGGCCGCGCAATTGCACGAATCACATGAGGAAGTTCAGACGCTCTTCTCTCAGGCGAACGAAATCCTGGGCTATGACCTGGCGTCACTGTGCTTCGACGGGCCGGCAGACGACTTAAACTCGACTGTGCATAGTCAGCCAGCGTTGTTCGTGGCCAGTCTAGCTGCGCTGATGTCGCTGAAGAAGGAATCGCCCGATGTGATGGAAAGCGTAGCCGCTGCAGCCGGCTTGAGCTTGGGCGAATACACCGCCTATGTGTTTGCCGGATCGATGAGCTTTGAGGATGGCTTGCGGTTGGTGCAAAAGCGAGGCGAAGCCATGCAGGCGGCCGCTGACGTCACTCCCAGCGGGATGGTTAGCGTGATTGGCCCAAGCATTAACGAGGTACATGCCCTTTGCGATCAGGTCCGCGGTGAAGACATTATGCAAATTGCCAACTTCCTTTGCCCCGGCAATACGGTGTGCTCCGGTCATGCCGCGGCTTGTGAACGGTTGCTGGCCGCTGCGGAAGAATCCGGAGCCAGAGCGGTCAAGCTGACGGTCGCCGGCGCATTTCATACTCCGATCATGCAACCAGCAGACGAACGGCTCGCCGAAGCTCTCCAGGGCGTGGGTATTCAATCCCCACGGTTGCCTGTGATTTCCAATGTCGATGGCCAGTCACACGCCAGTTCCTCTGAGATCAAAGATTTGCTGGTCAAGCAACTCATTCAGCCGGTCCGGTGGGAAGATTCTATAAGGGCGATGATTGCTGACGGATTTACACATTTCTACGAGATTGGCCCCGGCCGCGTGCTCAGAGGGTTGATGCGGCGCATCGACCGCGGTGTGAACTGCGACAACATTGCCTGTTGAACGTGGGAAAGAGCCGCACATGTGTACTCGATAAAGAACAATGATTGCGTGCCCAACGCGGCTTCAGCCAGTGGGGAGACGTACAGCAGGCGGCGGGAAGTGCGAAGCACGCCTTCGGCAGACTCGACCTTCCCGGGCTTTGGCTTTAGAATCCGGTTCATAATTCTTGGCAGAAGAAGCGTGCGATCCCCAATGATCGTGAGCAGAGCCAACTCTACCTAAGTGCTTTCATCTCTAGTGGTTTCATCATGGCAAAGACAACCGATGTCGGCGTCTCCGCGGATCTTTCCAATCAGGTTGCGTTGGTCACAGGAGCATCTCGAGGGATTGGCCGAACGATTGCCGAAGCCTTGGCCGCATGCGGGGCGAAAGTGGCTTGTGTCGCCAGGAACGAAGAACGGCTGCAGGAGGTCGTGGAGAGCATTAGCTCAGCCGGAAACGTCGCTCAAGCTTGGACTTGCGACGTTAACGACAAGGATTCGATCGAAAAGGTCGTGGATCGCGTCGCCGAAACGTGGGATCGGTTGGATATCCTCGTCAACAACGCCGGTATCACCCAGGATACGTTGTTGCCACGAATGTCTGATGAGCAATGGGACGATGTCGTGCGGACAAACCTCCGCAGCGTCTTTCTCTTCACGAGGGCGGCCACGCGGCACATGATGAGCCAACGTTATGGGCGCGTCATTAACCTCTCAAGCGTCTCCGGTGTCGTCGGCAACAAAGGCCAATCAAACTATGCGGCAACGAAAGCCGGAATCATCGGCTTCACCAAGTCCGTGGCCTTGGAATTGGCCGGCCGTAAGGTTACGGCCAACGCTGTCGCTCCGGGCTTTATCGAAACCGACATGACCGCCGCACTCGGGGACGCCCTCAAGGACGAAGCCAAGAAACGAATCCCTTGCAAACGGCTCGGCTCGTCAGAAGACATCGCCGCCGCAGTTGTATTTCTTGCCAGTAGCGGCGCTGCCTATCTGACGGGACAAACCCTCGTCGTTGATGGCGGCATGACGCTGGGACCGTGAAAGGGCGAGCGTCCGTGGATTCTGACGACCTGCTGTCACCACGTCGTCGTTGGGGCTGGATACCAGCGACCATTGCCACATGCGTATTCGCGCGCTGGGCTCTGTTACCCCTATCTGACTGGCTCATGAGTTGGCGGAAAGCCGCTGACCAACGAGGTCTACCATGTGGTCTTCTTGTGGGAACTCCCCGGTGTCCAGCTTGGAATACACCAGCTCTCCGTCGAGCTTGAGCTCAAAGGCGCCGCCGCCGGAGGGAATCAGCGTCAGGCCGGAAATCTGTTGCTTGTATGCTTCCAGGAGCTTGGTCGTCAAACTGACGGCCTGAGGCTCGTAATTTCACATAGAGCAGTAGCGTAGCTCAACGTTCACAGATGTTCTCCGCAGAGTGGGACAGACGAAGCCCCGCAGTTGTGAATTGACTTAAATGATGATTCGTTGTTTTGAACCGCCGAAATGATCGCGTGCCAGCGCTACATGGTCAATGGTGAGTATGCGTTTGCTCCGGCTGTTAGCGTTTTTTCTTGTTCGGCTTTTCCGGGCGGTGGCCTTGGACAGCTTCGCGAATTTAGTCAACTTTTCTTACCGGCTTGCCCTGCGCCAACGAATCGCTTGTGTCATGGCGCGAATTGAGAGCAATTCCCATGTGGATCATTTCCGCACGAGCTTCTTGTAGCGGAACCGTTTGGGCTGATCCGCATCTTCCCCCAATCTCCTTCTGCGTTCTTCCTCATAGATCTGAAAGTTGCCTTCACACCAATTGGCTATGCCGTCGCCTTCAAACGCAAGGATATGCGTGGCGATCCGGTCGAGAAACCAGCGATCGTGGCTGACGACGACAGCACAGCCGGCGAAGTTGACCACTGCGTCTTCCAGAGCGCGGAGCGTGTCAACATCCAGATCATTGGTTGGTTCGTCCAGCAGCAACAAATTGGCTCCGCCACGAAGCAACTTGGCCAGGTGCACGCGGTTCCGTTCTCCGCCGGAAAGATTGCCGACTCGCTTTTGTTGATCCTGCCCAGTGAAGTTAAATCGAGCACAGTAAGCGCGCGCATTGATGGAGCGCCCGCCGAGATCAATCGTCTCGTATCCTCCAGAAATCTCTTCGTAGACCGTGTTCTCCGCAACCAAATCGTCACGCGATTGATCGACGTAGCCAAGTTCCACCGTCGAACCAATCCGTAGCGTTCCGCCATCAGGCTGTTGCTCTTGCGTGATCAATCGCAAGAGTGTGGTTTTGCCGGCGCCATTGGGCCCCACAATGCCAACGATTCCGCCGGCTGGCAGCTTGAACGACAGGTTCTCAAAAACAATGCGATTCTCATATTGCTTTGTCAGGCCGTCTGCCTCGACAACAAGATCACCCAAACGCTTGCCCGGCGGGATCTGGATCTCCAGTTCGTCGTTTCGCTCCTCGAATCGCTCGGACGCCATTTCTTCATAAGCGCTGATCCGGGCTTTGCTCTTAGCCTGACGCGCGCGGGGTGCCATGCGAATCCACTCCAATTCCCGGGCCAGCGTGCGTTGCCGGGCTTGCTGAGCTTTCTCTTCCTGGGCCAGGCGGTTTTGTTTTTGTTCCAGCCAGGAGGAATAATTTCCCTCCCAGGGAATGCCGCGTCCGCGATCCAGCTCCAGGATCCAACCGGCAACGTTGTCGAGGAAGTAACGATCGTGCGTTACAGCAACGACCGTGCCGGGATAGTCGGCCAAGTGCCGCTCCAGCCAGGCGATGCTCTCGGCATCCAGGTGGTTGGTCGGTTCGTCAAGCAGGAGCAAATCAGGACGAGTCAGCAGCATCTTGCACAGCGCAACCCGGCGACGCTCGCCTCCAGAGAGCTTGGTCACATCCGCATCGCCAGGCGGCAGGTTCATGGCATCCATGGCGATTTCGATATGTCGATCCAGTTCCCAGGCGTCCTTGGCTTCGATATCGTCCTGGACGCGAGCCTGCTTTTCCAGAAGTTTTTCCATTTCTTCCGGTTCCATCGGCTCACCAAGCTGCATGCTGATTTCTTCAAACCGCTTCAGCAGGTTGCGCGTCTCTTCAACGGCTTCCTCGATATTGCCGCGGACGTCCTTTTCCGCATTGAGCTGAGGCTCCTGCGGGACAAACCCCCGCGTGTACCCATCGGCCAGCTTGGCGACGCCGTCAAACTCGGTGATTTCACCGGCCATGATCTTGAGCAGCGTGCTCTTGCCGGCACCGTTGCGGCCCAGCACGCCGATCTTGGCGCCAGGATAGAACGCGAGCCAGATATCCTTGAGAACTTCTCGCTGCTCAATCTTCTTTGTGAGATCGTGGATTTCAAAAATGTATTTCGCACCCATGCGATGACTAGTAGATTAATTGAGATTGTCGAGTCGGACATCGCAACGAAGGGAAAGGCGGCGCACGGCCGCGCTCCGGTACTCGCGCTTCGACCTTCCGCATGCACACCGGAATTATATAACAGGATGACGCCCGTGGTCAGGGGGGATGTTCGGCTTGCCATGACAACACATTCACTCGGCGGGTTTCACCGCAGGCGTTACGTCTTTTGCTGTCTTGTCAATCACCGCACTCACTGCACGTTGACCCAATGAAGAAGGGAAGCCGCACGTACGTCGTCGATCAACCAAGTCAACTCCGCGAGCTCGCATCGCCCGTCAAACAAGTCATCTTGGACGCGCTCGCTTCGGCCGCTGGTCCATGTTCGATTCGCGAGCTCGCTAAGGACGTCAATCGCGCGGCCGATTCGCTGTATTATCACCTGCGGTCTCTGGTGAAGTCCGGGCTTGTTATTCCGGCAGGCACGCGGACGGAAAATGGCAAGCCCGTGGCGCTTTACACCGGCGCGGGGCGAAGGTTTAAGATCAAGTACGACTTCCGCATCCCCCGATTCAAGCACCTTATCCGCTCAATCTTCAGGGCGACCATTCGTCTGGCTAATCGAAATTTTGAGCGCGGGCTTGACCTTGACAATGTGCGTTTCGATCCGCGGCATCGCAACCTGTATCTGATGCGCATGGAAGCATGGCTCTCTCGGCAACACCTTGCCGAGGTCAATCAGAAGATCAACGAGATCAACAAGATACTGGTCGACAATTGTGGCCCTTCCGAAGGCGAGCGCTGATCGGTTTTCGTCGCGATCTCTCCGTTGGCGATGAAAAACCGCCGGTAGGGCAACTTGGGATGCGACAGTAAGCCCCCCCGAGCGTCTCCCGGTGCCCTGATTCAAGAAAGAGTGGCATGAACTTAGATTGAAAAATATAAGTAAATTTCAATACTTCAATCTCACACGGACGCCTCCCACCCTGCAAATGGGAGATGCCGAGGCAGCACGGCAGTTGTTCCAGCGCGCGATGGAAATCTGGGACGGACAGAACGCGCCCCATCCCGTGTACACCGTAGGCGTGATGACCAACTTGGCGGCCCTTCACATGCAAGATAGCACGATCGACGAAGCGCTCTTGCTCTACAAGTCCGCCGTGAAGATTCAAGAAAACGCATTCGGCAAAGACAGCGCCCGCTTGGCAAACCTGCTACGGGAACTACGCGTCGACACTTCGCCAGGCGGACAGAACCGAAGAAGCAAAGAAGATTGAACAGCGGCTCATTCGGCTAACGGGCGGCTGAAGTGCACCACAGCAAGTCATTGAGATGTGCGGGTCGCCACACTGCTGCCGTATGAGTTGACCTACCACCCGAAGTTGGCCCGCAGAGATCTCAGCACCGAGTCTTCCAGATCTCGCCGCCGCGTTTTCGCAAAGACCCGCACCCAGCGATCAGCCAATCTCCTGGTTTCTCTACGTTTTTGGGATGGCGCGACAAGCGAGGAAAGGACGGCCGGCGACGACCTATCAATCGCGGTTGCATTAGCATACAATGATGCGAGATTCTGCATTCTGTTTAACATCCCGTTCTCTCATTCCTTTGGATTCCCTATGAAGCTCAAGTTGATGACTGCTGCCCTCACAGCATGTTTCATGATTGTTGCCGCCGGCGAAGTTCAGGCAGAAACAACGGTGACTCTGTCTGAAATGCATCTTTGCTGTTGGCTGTGCGAAAGCGGTGTTGAGGAAGCCGTCAAGAGTGTCGATGGGGCCAGTGTCATTGTGAATCGTGAGGAATTGAATGCGGTGATAACGGCCACCGATGATTCAGTTGCACAAAAGGCTCTCGATGCGGTTGCTGCAGCCGGATTTCATGGCAAGAGCGATCACGAGACAGTCATTCAAAAGGCCAACCTGGGACTCAAGGCTGGCAAGGTACAACGCCTGGCTTTTACGGGGCTTCACAATTGCTGCGGCGGGTGCCACCAAGCAATCGTGAAAGCGATTGAAGCAATCCCAGGCGTTAAGGCGCACAACACCAAGGTCAATCAAGACGCTCTGGTCGTCGAGGGAGATTTTGACGGTAGAGCACTGGTTAAATCTCTCTTTGCTGCCGGGTTCCATGTCGAGCTAGAGAAGTAGCTTGCAGAGGCAGACAGGATCGATTTCTTCCATTCCTTTGAATCGACGCGCAAAGCTGCCCTATCAATCCATTCGTGCGGGGTTCGCAGTGTCTCACACTTCGCGGCGTGCCTTCGACTGACTCCGGGATCGTCTGGCATGGTCAGCGGAACGTTCCCTAGCTTTGTTCAATTGTGCAGCAGTCGGATGTCTCGGCGGAGGGAGCGTCCGGATGAACGACAAGTCTGTCGTGTGCCGAGAGATGCCCAGACTCTGGATGAGCTACTCAAAGTTCGCTGTGAGCCTTGGCTCTTGGATGTCAATTGAAGCGTCCGCACGTGATCTATTTGGCGGTCCGCCACATTTTCGATCACGTGAGGTTGGGTTTCAAATCGCTTCAAGCCCATCAGAGAGTATTGATCGGCCGGCTCGTCCTCGGGCGGGATTCCCAACCAATCATAATAGGGATCAAATGCCGGCCTTTCGCAGGCGGAGTTCGAAAGTGAGTCTTGCCCATCGGCGTGTGGCTCTAGTCCTCTTCTCCTCGCAGCTTGGCTAGCACGCTGTAGTCTTCCAGCGTTGACGTATCTCCAACGGTTTCCCGTCCGGCGGCGATGTCCCGCAAGAGCCGGCGCATAATCTTGCCACTGCGTGTTTTGGGAAGAGCTGCTGTGAAGCGGATGTCATCTGGCGAAGCGTGCGCGCCGATCATCTTTCGCACATGCTGCCGCAGATCGGTCCGCAGCTCATCGGTTGGTTCCCCCTCAGCGAGCGTCACAAACACAGCAACGGCTTCGCCCTTAAGGTCATCTGGACGACCCACTGCGGCTGCTTCCGCGACATGCGCATGGCCGACCAGGGCGCTTTCAATCTCGGTGGTGCTCAGGCGATGCCCGGACACGTTGAGGACATCGTCCAAACGTCCGTAAATCCAAAGATAGCCATCCTGGTCACGCATGGCGTTGTCACCGGCCAGGTAAGCTCCCTCAATCGTGCTCCAATATTGTTTGCGGTAGCGTTCATCATCTCCCCAAATTCCACGCAACATGCCCGGCCAAGGTTGAGTGAGGATTAGCATGCCTTGTTCACCAGGGCCGCATTCGTTGCCGTTTTCGTCAACGATCTTCGGCACAACACCAGGCAGCGGGCGGCAGCAACTGCCGGGTTTGGTCGGAGTCGCACCAGGCAAGGGACTAAGCATGATGCCGCCGGTTTCCGTCTGCCACCAGGTATCAACAATCGGGCAGCGCTCGCCGCCGATCTTCTTGTGGTACCACATCCAGGCAGCAGGGTTGATCGGTTCGCCAACGGAGCCCAACAACCGCAGGCTGGAGAGATCATATTTCTCCGGCCATTTGTCGCCCCACTTGATGAACGCACGGATGGCGGTGGGAGCGGTGTAGAAGATGGTCGCTTTGTATTTCTCAACGACTTGCCACAGGCGCCCTTCATCGGGAAAGTTAGGCGCGCCTTCGTACATCACACTGGTCGCCCCCGCGGAAAGAGGGCCATAGACGATGTAGCTATGTCCCGTGATCCACCCGCAATCGGCCGTGCACCAATAGATATCATCTGGACGATGATCAAAGACCCACTCGAAGGTCTTCTTCGCCCACAAATTGTATCCGGCGGTTGTGTGCCGAATGCCTTTGGGCTTGCCCGTGGAACCACTGGTGTAAAGCAAGAACAACGTGTGCTCGCTATCCATGGGCTCCGCCGGACAATCAGCGGCAACGTCCGCGATCAGGTCATGCCACCAATGGTCGCGCCCAGCTTGCATCTGGATCTTGTTCTCACACCGCTTGAGCACAATGCAATGTTTGACGGTTGGCGATTTATCCAGCGCGTCGTCAACGTTCTTCTTCAACGGCAGGATGGAACCGCGTCGCCATCCACCGTCGGCAGTGATCACAAGTTTCGCTCCGGCGTCGTTGTTGCGATCGGCGATGGCTTCGCTAGAAAAACCTCCAAAGATGACCGAGTGTGCCGCGCCGATCCGCGCGCAGGCTAACATCGCGATAGCCAACTCGGGCACCATCGGCATATAGATGGAAACACGGTCCTCTGATTCAATCCCTAGCGCCTTGAGTGCGTTGGCGAACTTGCAGACTTCCGCGTGCAACTCCGTGTAGGTCAAGGTCCGTGTGTCGCCAGGCTCGCCTTCCCAATAGAAGGCGATCTTGTCGCCCAGCCCAGCATCCAGTTGTTTGTCCAAGCAGTTGTAGCTGACGTTTGTCTTGCCACCATCGAACCACCGGGCAAAAGGCAACTGCCAATCAAGAACCTTGTCAAAAGGTTCAAACCAGTGCAGTTCATTGCGTGCCGCTTCCGCCCAAAACGATTCGGGATCGTCGTTGACTGACTGCCAAAGTTGCTGGTATTGATCCATCGAACGCACACGCGCGCTTTGTGAGAACTCTTGCGGAGGAGCGTAAAGTTGCTGGCCTTCAACGGTGGACATGGTAAACCTCATGCGACTGGTCTTGCAGCATAGACGGATGGTCAGCGAGCATCTTTGTCATGTTCTAAGTTGCTAGTGGCGGACTGTCAAAGTCTGCGCACCGTACGACGGGATCTGTTTTCGGCTTGCCGTAATCAGTGAAAACCGTCAATCTTATGATTGCTCATTCGCATCGAGTTGTGGTCGTCGAGATATCTTCATCGCGAGTGCGCGACGCGAACGTAGCAGCCCTCCGTACGCCGTACATTTCAGCGCGTGCGAAGAATCCGCAAGTCGTCAGGAGGACGCGGCCGGGTGTCGCCCGATTCTAAAAAGTCGTCACGGGCACGAAGGAAGGCAGCACCGCCAGCTCGTCTCGTGTCGCCGGATGATTCTCGTTTCTTGTTTGACGTTGCCGACGAAGGGCTGCATCGAACGATTGGCGTTGGAATCGCCTGGATGCATTGCCGCCGCTCGCCCACAAAGACCATCAACGAAGATTCCACTGGACTGATTCCGGTCAATCAATCCTCAGCCGTTTTCGTGGTCGCAGATGGTGTAGGAGGGCATTCTGCAGGCGAGCAAGCCTCGAGAATGGTCGTTGAGTATCTCCGCGACGCTGTTGCGGATGCCGTAGCTAACGACCAGCTCCTTCGTACTGCCATTCTCAACGGGCTGGAACGTGCCAATCAAGCCGTCCTCGATCTGAAGTTGGGGTCAGCGTCAACCGCCGCTGTAGTGGAAGTCAGCGGACCAGTCGTTCGTACATATCACGTCGGTGACTCTGGAATCGTGATCTGTGGTTCGAGGGGCAAGATGAAGCTGCAAACGATCGCGCATGCGCCGGTTAGCTATGCTGTTGAGGCCGGGATCCTCAACGAGAAGGAAGCGATGCGACACCAAGACCGACATCTGGTATCCAACGTCGTGGGAAGTTCTGAGATGAGAATCGAGATCGGGCCGACGACAACCTTGGCTCCGCAAGATACACTCATGCTTGCCAGTGATGGCTTGTTCGACAATTTGTATCCAGATGAGATTGTCGAACTCATTCGCAAAAGGTCACTTCCGGAAGCTGCGGCTCGTCTGGGCACCGTGGTCGGTGATCGGATGGCAGGAATCAAGTCAGGGA
>JALCBR010000176.1 GCA_028066245.1 Pirellulales bacterium
GACCATCGCTGTAGTGAACGTGATCGACAATTCCTCGGTGTGCTGAGCAACCTGCTGCGGTTATGAAGGTGGCGGCAGCAACAATGAGAGCTAACGGTCGCGCGCACAGCAGTAAAAAACAAGAATTGAGTTTCGGCCGAGGACCACGGACCGAAATTTCCCAATCAGATGTTTCATTCATGTTGAATTCGCCGTTCAGAGTTTGACCGACTCATTTGTGTTGGCGCCGGGCGAACCATTGGGCCCAATCGCGCTTGTGATCCAACGCACGATCTTGATCGCCACATCAGCGTGGTTGAATTTAATGAATATTTTGATGCAATTCATTTTCATTGATGAATTGACTAGGTAGAATGCGGCGACAATAACAAATGGGTGTTTCTGGATGTGACGACTCTTGCCACAAGAAGGAACTGGTACCGTGAAGATCACACAAGATCGCACACTTGCATTAATTGCCGTGTTTTCAGGTGTTTTCGCTGTTTGTACGTATCAACTAACACTTGCCCAATCGGCGCAGACTCCCAATGGGAGTTCACCAGCTACAGGCGTTGCGGGGCTCGCCGCAGAGCAGATTTTGCCCGGCCCAGCGTTTGGTTCTGACCAGTCACTGGGCCAGCGTTACCACGCAATTCGCTCCAAAGATGGCACCGTCAGGGGAAGCACTAGCATCATTGATCCGAATTCACTGCAACTAATTCCTGTGGGTGGGATCACTGTCCGATTTATCCAAGCTGGCTCTGTTGTGGCGAGCGCGAGGACCGATGACGGCGGTCACTTTGAAGTCAGAGGGCTGACACCACACGCTGTTTATTCTGTCGTCGCTCATGGGGACGCTGGCACTTCTACGTTCTCAGTTGCCCTGATTGGTGGCGGCGCTCAGGAAGTTGGCCTTGATTCGACTGGATTTGAGTTGATCTCAAGCGAAGGGGATTCGTCTGCGAACTTCAGTCAAGGGGCAGGCAACAGTCTTGATATCACCCTTGTTCCACCAATTGATGCATCATCTGTGCCTCCGCCGGTGCCAGCGCCGCTTCCGCCGTTTGCTGGTAGTTTTGGCGGAGGAGGCGGTGGTGGAGGAGGAGGAGGCGGTGGCTTGTTGGCCATTCCATTGCTCTTCTTGAACGATGATGATGACGTTGCGAGCCCGTTCCAAAACTAGGTAACTGCCGCTTGGTCGTTTGGCCAGTCCAAGGGCCGCACGCCGTTGGAGAGGCTGAGGCGCTGGTTACGCGCCGTAGTGTTGTTGGGCAGAGAACGGACGTTCCGCCTGTGTCTACTTAGGGATGGCACGCGTCATCGACTGTTGCGGAACGTCAATTCACCGTGATACGACATCGGGTCAGCGTACATAGTCCATTGTTGCCAGCGACTGCTCAGCAACCGTCCAACCGGGCCGCGCAGCGTGGCTGGGGATTTCTTGTTACGGCGCGAGGGGGCTTGTTGACCCTTGTGGCCGTTACGCCGTGGTTTTTTGGCGGTGTCGACCCGACGGTTCAAATCGCGTTATTTGCTAGTGTACTTGCCGTACTGGTGATCGGCTGGGTTGGGCAAGCCATGAGTTCGCGAGAAACGTCTCGCTTGCCATCGGCGGTTGCCTGCTTGGCCTTGGCCATTGGTTTGGCCGGTCTGCAGCTTATCGCTCTTCCCGGTTCCATCGGAAGCACAATTGCTCCCCGGAATACAAAGCTTTGGTCGACATTGGGTGAGGATGATTTCGGTCAGTCAACAACATCAGACGTTGCATTGGATGATGAATTGTCTCTTTCGAATTCCGAAGGACACCATCCAATCAGCCTCTTCCCGGCGTCGACACGACGCGATCTTTCGCTGTTGATTTTGGCCACTTCCGTCTTCGTCGCTGGCGTACTGTTTTTCCGGGCTTCGGTCGCCCAAATGGCATTGTGCGTTGTTCTGGCAATCACTGGCGGCGCCTTAGCATTCTTTGGAATCGCACAGCAGCTCGCCTGGAACGGTCAACTCTATTGGCGATACTCCATTGAGTCCGCATCGCCTTTCGCTTCGTTCATCAATAAGAACAATGGGGCCGGCTATCTTAACTTATGCTTGAGCGGTGCCATTGGTCTGCTGGTCTGGACGTTAGCCAACAAGAACCAGCCCCGACCGAGCGAAAATGAAACGGCTGCTCATGAGCGGCGCGGAATTGATCCGCCAGGAGTGGTGATCCACCTGCTGCGTGGACTGGCCGAAGTGAGCGCGACGAAACTAGTCGCGTTTGGCCTCTGCGTATTGATCTGTGCAGGCATCTTCTGCTCGCTTTCGCGCGGAGCCTTTGTGGCAATGGCGGGAGGTGGAGCAATCACATGGCTTGTAGCCAGTTTCTCACGCCGTGGAACCTCCCGAACCTGGCTGGCGGCCGTCGCTATGATCTTAGTGCTGATCCTGGTTGGCTGGATTGGTCGGGCGGATGCAGTGCAAACCCGATTGGCCACCTTGCTCAATCAACAGCAAACAACTCCAGACGGCCGTTGGGATCATTGGGCTGACGGATGGCGCGCCGCAGGTGACTACTGGATCATTGGCAGTGGTTTGGGGACATACCGATTCGTCTATCGACTTCACGAACAGGGCTTTAACAACACTTGGTTCTATCACGCAGAGAACCAATATCTGGAAGCGCTTGTTGAGGGAGGAGCCATCGGTCTGGCGATCATGCTTTCGATGATTGTTCTGGTGGGACTTGCCAGCTTGCGGCTAGCACGAGTCCAGCCAACGTCCAAGACATATGCATTCGGTATCTGTGGTATCTATGCCCTGACGAGCCAAGCGATTCATGCCGGCTTTGACTTTGGACTCTATTTGCCGGCCAACATGATGACCTTCGCTTTGATTTGCGGAGCGGTGACTGGTGGGGCGGCATCGCTGATCGCACGCAATGCGCAAACCACGCCCTCACACCCATCATTCCTCAGTCATTTTGATCGGTTTCTTGTTCTACCCAAAATGCGAACCGTGCCGGCAACAGTGGTAACGCTGCTTGCATGTGCAATGGTCGCTTCAATTCTTGAAGCTCGCAGCTATGCGCGCATTCAAGCCGTAATTAAGTCCGCGCCGACCGCCAGCGAATTGGAGAACGCATCCGCCGATAACGTTCGGCGATCTGTGAGGCAACTGCAAGTTGCCCTGGCGGCACGAATCGATGATGCCCGCGGACAAGAGGCTCTGGCAGGCCTGCTAATCGGGCTCTATCGCTTAAGCATGCGAGATCAATGGCAACAAGCTGGTGAGGTCAACGCTGACAGCAAACAACTCTGGCGCGCCA
>JALCBR010000041.1 GCA_028066245.1 Pirellulales bacterium
CTGAACTTTTGTTTCGGTTTGTGGGTGTTTTTTGGGGTCCCTTTGATGGTTAATTTTTGGGAATGAGGCGTTTGCGCCACCCCTCTGGAGGATGGAAAAATTTGACCAATGTCAATTTCGCCCGTACGCGTGAGAGCATGGCCCGGGAAACGGTGCAGCACTTCAATCTCACGTCCACGAAGTGACGGGACCTGCGACGAACAGAACACCAATCAGAGAGATGTTCTCAAGCGCTTTGTTGAATCTTGTTCTGCTCGCAGTCGGGTGTCGTCCACCATCTCACAGGCGGAACGTCAACGAGATAAGCGATCTAAGTCTTCACCACTTGCACTCCGGCCATCAGTTGACCGAAAGATCTAGTGGCTCAGCCAATCTTTGAATTTGGCCAATCAGTTCGGTCAGTTGACCGAAGTTTAGTGATTGAGCACCGTCAGAGAGTGCCCGCTCCGGAGTAGGATGGACTTCCATCAGTAATCCGTGCGCACCGGCCGCCATTCCCGCCAATGCCATCGGAGGCACATAGTCTCTCCGTCCAGTCCCATGCGAAGGATCCACAAGAATCGGCAAGTGTGAGAGTTGCTTGACTGGCGGAACAATGGACAGATCAAGCGTGTTTCTCGTGTGATCTGCGAACGTTCTCACGCCGCGCTCACAGAGAATGACGCGGTAGTTTCCACCGGCCATGATGTATTCCGCCGCCATCAGCCATTCATCCAGGGTGGCGGACATGCCGCGCTTGAGCAGGATGGGCTTCCTTGCGCGGCCGCACCTCCTCAGCAAACTGAAATTCTGCATGTTGCGCGTGCCAACCTGCAGAACATCCGCAATTTCTTCGGCAACGTCCACGTTGTCGTTGTCCATCACTTCCGTGGCGATCTTAATGCCCGTGGCGTCACGCGCCTTTTCCAGCAATCGGAGCCCCTCTTCCCCCATGCCTTGAAAGCTGTAGGGGCTGGAGCGCGGCTTGAAAGCGCCGGCACGCATGATGCGCACCCCGTGCTGCATCAACACGTCAGCCGTGCGGAGGATCATGTCTTCGTTTTCCACGCTGCAAGGTCCGCAAATCAGCGTGAAGTTGCCAGGCCCAATTGTTGTCTCACCAATTTCGATCGACGTGTCATCAGGGTGCATCTCGCGGCTAGCAAGCTTATAGGCTTTGGTGACGCGGATCAGTTCCAGAACGCCAGGCAGCAACTCCAACTGGCGAGAATCAACCGCGCCGGTGTTGCCGGTGATGCCGATCGCTGTCCGCGTGGGCCCCGGCATTGGGTGCGGTGAAAGCCCCATTTCCTTGATACGCTTGACCGCATCTTCCACCTGTTGCTTTGTCGCCTCGTGGCGCATAACCACCAACATGCAATGCTCCCGGACGCGTTCCGCCTTGGCAAACGCAAAAACTCGTCGAAACTGGCTACCTGCGGACTTCTTGGATTGACTTGCTTGGAGTCCAGCCTGCACGATACCAAGCAACCCTCTCGCATGCTACCGGCACACAATCAGAGCAAACTCCAATCCAATCAAGGCAAGCTAGGACCGGCTACAATCACGATTCTGAAACCCACTGATTATCAATAGGCTGCATGCTCCCCAAGATTATGGGATTCCAGTCCACTCCCTCATTCGATCTTTGCCTCCGATGTCCGTTCATTCAGAGATTTTCGCTTGCCGAAATCCCGAACTATGGCTGATCACTGCGATGGCTTCTACGGGCTGTGGAGAGAAGGCCACCGTTGATGTTTCCGCCAGCGGAATGATCGCGACGTCCGTGACGAGCGTCTCAATTGTGCCAGAAGCGCCTCGCGTTCTTGTTGCAATTTCCCATCAACATCGGACAGGGGAAATCATTAACCAATGTGGAGCTTTCGCGTTGCATGTTCTGGGCGAAGATAATCTTGACTTGGTTTGGCGGTTCGGGCTCCAGAGTGGTCATGCCGTGGAGAAGCTGGCGGAGATCAAGACGCGGCGGCATTCCATTGATTTCGAATCGGCACGGATCAACTTCCTTGTCGTACCCGATTGTGCCGCGTGGCTGGCGTGCCGGGTGGAAACCTTGTTTGACATTGGTGACCGGTTACTCGTTGTCGCAGAAGTTGTTGCCGCCGAGAAACTACGCCACCGGATGGATCCTCTGACTATGCGCCGCCTTGCAGAGATCGGTGCTCCAGAAAAGCTCTCACAACTACGAGAGCAATCGTCACGGCAGGCGGTCATCGATCATCAGGCGATCACCAACTGGCGGCTGTCAAACGGATCGTTGGTCAACCGAGACGCAACAAGACCGAACGAGTAAGTCGACAGTGCATCTTCGAGAAGGACAACTTCCAGCAAACGTTGTTGTCTTCCCAACGTGCCTTGCATTCCGTGGCAGTTTCATCGCGTGATGGTCTTCTCTTCGTTCGGTTTTCGCCATCTGCGTTGATCCGCTGTCCTCAGCGGATTCCAACTCATGCGTTGAGGCGGTTTCCACGCAGTACGAGCAGCGGCCGTTTCGGCACGGAGTGGATTTTCGCTACGTGCCGTTTGCCAGCTCTTTCCACGATTGGGATTCGCTGCCTGAAAACCATCGACGCCATTCCCATCTAGGGGAGCAGGAAGGACCTGAGGTCCGGGGGGCAAGATATCGGGAGAGCTTTCCGGCCTGTCATTGACGCCACCAGGCCCAATCTCTTCCGGAAACACTCCGGGAGTTTTTTCGATGATTGGCAACGGCACGTTGGGGCAATGCGGAGGAAACCTTCGCCACGCCGTTTCGTAGTACCCCCAACAGGGTCCCACGTGATTCTCAACCGCAATGGGTGGCTTTCCCAACAGTCCGTGGCCGGCGTGCGTTTGTGTCGGTGGACCATGATGCGTAGATACATGTTCTGCCGGCGCACACCTGCAGTGAAGAGCATTGCCGCCGCAATGGTCACAGAACAGGAACTCAACAGTCCGAGCAACCGGCCTCAGATGATGAAAAAGGTCATGGATCAGCCCGCGAATCGGGCCGGGGTACCCAGGCCCACACTCGGGGCAACCGTGAGCGATTGGCGCAACGTCATGCGGAGAACGTTCGTCAAAGATGAATTCATCGTAGCCGGGCTCGTCATAAATTGGCTCGGCAGTGTGGCTGGCGTTGATGTAGTCAGCTTGGTGATATCCTGAATCAGGATACTCATCAAACAACATGCCCTCAGGCAGGAGTGGAGCACGGTGATGAACTGCGTTCCCGCAGCCGGAGCAGGCCAAGGTCGCACAGATCGCAACCATCGCCCAGCTCTTGGGAATCGAGCGTTGCAAGAGATTGGTCATGACTGTGGTCCTTAGAATCCGAGGCCGCCGGTTTGGCCGAACTGATCAAAGAATTTGATGCGGGAAACGGTTTGTGTACCCAGCAGAGTCGTTCCGAAGACTCGCTCAAACGGCGACGTGATCTTGGCGACAATCGCATCTGTCGTGAACCAACGATCCTCGGCAATAAAGATGCGATCACCGGGCAAAATCTGATAGTTGGTAAATGTCGCGCCGCCGCGAGTGATCGCCAGCCAATCCACCGGCATAAGTTGCTGTCGCATTTCACCCGCAGGCGCCGGACGCGCGATCCAGACCTTTTTTGAGGACTGCGGCAACAGACCTTCAATTTGAGAGATCGCATCCAGTACGGTTTCGTTACCAGTGAATGGGCGACGGTACACTCCATCGCCGGCGGCTGAGCCCTCGGCAATCACGTAGTAGACCTTGCTGTTGTAGGCAAAGACATCGACGGAGACTTCAACATTCTCCAGTTCATGCCCGAGATGCTCTTCAATGACTTGTTTGGCTTGGCCGCGCGTCATGCCTGCGACAAAAACCTGGCCGTACGAACCCAGCGTGACGGTCCCATCAGGACCAATCATGTGTTCGCCGTTGATTTGTTGGATGACATCCTGGCTGGATTGCAAAGTGAACACGGCAACATCGGCAGTCGGCACTTGCTGGCGCAGGTGTTCATTGACGACTTCCTTAGCTTCGTCCACGGTCATCCCTTGCACGGACGTTGTCCCGTAGCGACCGAGATCAATGATCCCGCCAGGCTGCACCACGAGCCCAACCGTGTTGCTGGGCGGCGCATTGGGGTCCTGCGGAGGAATGATCGGCGCAGCTTCCGGTAAGCCTTCGATGGAAGCGAGGATCAAATCATTGGGAACCAGCAGGTGAGGCGGCAGAGGATTTCCGCGAATTAGATCCACGAGCAAAACATCCGGCGGCTCAAGGACATAATCCGGCAGCACGACCTTTTCCAATTCGCGCGGAGCATCCGCGGGAGGAACGGGCATTTGCAGCGCGTTAGCGCCAGGAACGGGGCCAAAGAACGCCGCGCAACCACTCAAGCTGAGGGAGCACAGAATCAATAGACAGCAGGTCAGTCCCCGGGGCATGGGGCCGTCCTTCCATGTTGCGGCGGATTCATTCCGCCTCGCGCCCCCCCTGACTCTTGGGCGCGTCACCTTTGCCAGCATGTTTCGGGCACGAAGTCGCCAGCTCGATGATCGTTGACCCGTATATCGACCGACCAGGTCTTTGACTTTGATCAAAGGTGAGTAATTCAAGAATTCGCGCAAAACTCCAGCCGTCAGCGGCAGCATCGCTTTCAACGCCTGGATCGAGGTGTCGCACAACACGACCCTGCTGTCAAAGCAAGCAATACGTTCGGCAGTCGTTAAGCCTTGTTGGGTGGACGGCTGAAGAAACTCACCAACAGTCCCAGAAAAACCAACCCTGCTGACCAAAACGCCTCGTAGACTGCCCTTTGGTCGTCAATGGCATATTGCATGGTCGAGTAGATGATGCCCGCACAGACAAGCGTGAAGAGCATCGGCGTGACAGGATAGCCAGGCACGCGGAACGGCGGCTTTTCTACCGGATGCTTGCGTCGATAGTAATAGAGCGAAAGGACAACCAACGTAACAAAGAACCAGTAAGCTGGAGCCGTGTAGAGGACCATCCTTTCAAATCCGTCGGCTGGCCGAAAGTTCCCGCCAGCCTCACCTTGAAAGAACCTCGCCCAAAACTGACTGCCGAACAGCGCGGTCAGACCGCACGTCACAATGCCTTGCATCAAAAGCGAGTTGACAGGCGTTGTGAATCGCTGATGCCATTTTCCCAGCCAGGAGAACAGCGCGTGATCCTGGCCGAATGCGTAGTAGATCCGCGAACCAGTGAGCACAATTCCATTCAAGGCTCCCGCGGAGGAAATCAGGATCAACGCCGAAAGGAACCGTTCTCCCCAGCCGCCGATCGCAATCCTGGCCGTCGAGGCAGCGACCGTGTTGGATGTCTGCAACCCCTCGAATCCCAACACGTGCAGATAAGAAAAGTTCATCAACAAATAAACAGTCGTAATCACGACGACGCCGATCGTCATCGCCCGAAACGTGTTGTGCTCTGGCCGACGGACCTCCGCACCGACAAATGCGATGTCGGTCCAGCCACCGAAAGCGAACATGACAAAGATCAAAGATTGGCCGATGGCCAATGCAGAGAGTAACAATGCGTGCATGGGACTGGCCTCCTCCGTGACGTCGCTCGTGACCGTCTCCGCATTCTCAGTCAATCCCGGTTCAACCGATTGAGCGGAGGGAGTCAACAGGGCACAGACAAAGATCGCCAACATGCCCACTACTTTGGCACACGTGAGCATGTTTTGCGTCGTCTTGCCGACGCGTAAGCCCAACACGTTTAGCAGCGTCACCACGGCAATCAGTGCAATCGCCCAAACAATGGTCAAACTCTGGTCCGCGGTCGGCGCGAACGATTCTTGGAAATACTGGGCGAAAATAAATGCCATCGCGCCGATCGACCCTGGACGCACAACCCAGAATTGGGTCCAGGCGAAGACAAAGCCCAGTCGGCGTCCGTAGCAACCCTTGAGAAAATGATAGTCGCCGCCCGCTTTGGGAAACCGCACAATGAGTTCGGCATAGCACAATGCACCCATCAGGCTCACCAATCCACCGGCGACCCAACACATCATTAGCAAAGGTTCGCTGTCCAAGGGCATCGCTGCGAGTTGTGGAGTCGCAAAAATGCCAGTACCAATCACAATCCCGACAATAATGTTGACGCTGTCAAACAGCGATAACTGCCGGCGCGGCGTCTGAGGGTCTGATTGAGTCGGCATTGTTCAGTATGCAAAGAACGTATTCCATCGCCACAGAGCGAGTGAACCACTCCTTCAATGGCGGTCTACGTGCAGCAGACAATGCCGCGGCGGTCGCATCATACGTTTAGTTTCTCTTGACGTGAATGTAAAATACGGTCGTTGCTATCGAGCAGACTCGCAAGTCAGATTGTAAGTTGCATGATGAATCCTCCTGAATCTTCGCAAACGGATCGTGAGCCAACCCGCAGGTTTCCCACGATGCCAACCACACCCATCGCACCGCCGCTTTATCCGTCCGTGGTCTACCGATGCGATAGCCCGACGCAAGCCGCCGGTTTGCTCAACCGCGAAGCTGCTGGCTACGTCTACTCACGCGATGGCCACCCCAACGGCGATCAACTCGCCGCAATTTGTTGCCAACACCACGCTGTGCAGGAGGGCATTGCTTGCGGGTCCGGAATGGCGGCCTTGTCCACGTTGCTGCTGGGCACACTCAGTTCAGGCGATCACCTTATCGCAAGCAATCTCCTGTACGGCCAAACAACCAACCTCCTCCGTAACGAGTTGCCCAAACTTGGAATCACAAGTACGGAAGTTGATCCCTGTGACATCCAGGCTGTGGAAGCGGCTTTCGCCAACGGAGCAAAAGGGTTGCTTGTCGAAACCATTAGCAATCCCATGCTGCGCGTGATCGATCTTGCCAAGCTGGCAGAGATTGCCCACGGGAGCGATGCGTGGCTGGCCGTGGACAATACCTTCGCTAGCCCTTCTGTTTGCCGTCCGGTGGAGCACGGCGCTGACTTTATCCTGGAGAGCATCACCAAGATGATGAACGGACACAGCGACGTCCTGCTGGGCTTTGTGGGGGGAAACGTGGATTCGCTAGAACGTTTACGGAAGGCTTCCATCACGTGGGGTTTTACCGCCGCTCCCTTTGACTGCTGGCTCGCAACGCGGGGAATCGGCACGCTTGACTTGCGTGTGGAGAGAGCCTGCGCGAATGCGATGACAATCGCCCAAACACTGCAAGCTGACGGCCGGGTGAATGAAGTGAGCTACCCTGGGCTGCCGCAACATCCAGATCATGAACTTTGTCGGCGACAGTTCCATATGGGGCGATTTGGCCACATGCTCTCATTTACGCTTCCCGGCGGCTGGGACGCGGCGTCAAAATTCATCGCCGCCGCGCGGTGTATTCCGTTTAGCCCTTCACTGGGTGATCTGGAAACGACGCTCAGCCACCCCGCTTCCACCAGCCACCGCAAGCTCTCGCAAGAAGAGCGGCTTGGTTACGGAATCGACGACGGAACTCTGCGGCTGTCGATCGGCATTGAGCCGGTTGAGCGAATTGTTGACGCTCTCGAAGAGGGGTTGACAGGTCTCAGGTAGTCTACGCCATGTTTACGTAACCAGTTTGTCTTCCACGGCTTGGAGAGCAGGTCGACTCGATCATCACTTCATCCCCGGCCCCCAAGTGCAATTGTCGGGAACATCGGGCTGTGGTAGCTTGTTCCGTCTTACCCAGTTTCACATTGCCGACACGGAAAAGTGTTCCCGGTCGCAATTTTGCCCGCATTGTGTGAGGGAGCCCGTTGAGTCACGCCACCATCGGTCCGATTGCCGTTTACTTGCCGGCGATGGTGGAGTCCAACGAGCAGTTGGCCGCGCAGTTTCCGCGATGGGACATGCGGATCATCGAGCAAAAGACGGGCATCGCCAAGCGGCACATCGCAGGACCGGATGAGTGTGTTTCGGACCTGGCGGTCGCGGCAGCGGAGAAACTCTTCACCGAACACAACATCGACCGGCAGACGGTCGATTTCCTGCTACTGTGTACGCAAACTCCGGATTATCCACTGCCCACAACGGCGTGCCTGGTGCAAGACCGTCTCAGGTTGCCCACCTCCACTGGAGCGTTGGATTTCAATCTGGGATGCTCAGGCTTCGTTTACGGGCTATCTCTGGCCGAGGGTCTGATTGCATCGAGAGCAGCCAAACGCGTCTTGCTGATCACCTCGGAGACCTATTCAAAGTACATTGATGCCGAGGACCGTTCGCTGCGCACGATCTTTGGCGATGGCGCAGCTGCCACATTGATTGACGCCGCCGAGGAACAATCGCTCAGTTCCTTCCGTTTTGGCACTGATGGAAGTGGCGCGGACATGCTGATGCTTACGCGCAGCGGGGTCCGTAGTCCGGAAACCAGCCTGCGTCCCCGCAAGCGGCAGCGCTGGAAAAGCGATCTGTACATGGACGGTCAAGGGTTGGTCTATTTTACGGTCGAGAAGATCCCTGAGCTGCTGGACGGGATTGTCAAGGACGCCGGCATTGACCGAGAGGAAATCGACCTGTTCCTTATGCACCAACCCACGCGGCTGCTGTTAGAACGGCTGCGAGAAACGCTCGACTTGGATGAGACAAAACTTCCCATGGACTTGGAGTCCTGCGGTAATACTGTTTCCTCGACCATTCCGATTCTCATCAATGACCTCCGCGCGTCCGGGGATCTGAAGCCGGGCATGACCAGCATGCTCGTCGGTTTTGGAGTTGGGCTTTCCTGGGCAGGATGCCTTTGGAAAGAGACTGGCGTATAACGGAACGCATTGCTCTTGCCGCCTATTGCAAGGAATGCAGGTATGGCGACTCTTCAAAACGCAGAGGCAGCGGAGCGGTTATCGAAATCCCGCTCGGAAATTTTGGCGCTGAGCCTGGGCTTGGCAGCTCTCCTGATTGCGGTCAAGTTTGTGCTGCTGCCATTTCCCGTCGAGACGGTTGGGCAGTTTGCCCGCTGGGCGCTGCGGTTGGCTTTGGTGGCCGCACCAGATATTTGTTTTGTCGCGGGAACCTGTGTCGCTGCTCTGGCCGGCAATCGCATGCTGGCGAGGTTTCCCGCAGCCCATACGACAGCGCGATTGCTGGGATACGCGGTCTTCTACGTGCTGGGAATCTTCGGCGTGGCCAGCGTGGGGATCTATAAATGGACGATGGCTCCACTTTCCTGGCAAGGATTGCAGATGGCCGGTGGCGTGGAGACGTTTTCGTCATCGCTGGCCGCCTATGTTGACCTGATCACGGTGAGTGTTTTGCTCTCTGCTCCGGCGATTGTCATTCTCCTGCCATTCGTGGTACGGCGTTTCAGCACGCTACGCAGGAAGAACAGACCGACTCATCAACGGTGGAGACCAACTGTCTTGCACGCCGGGACTCGATCACTGCGTGCATTGCGCCGCATTATGCCGCGCGGTCGTCGATGCGCCTTGGCGGCAATCACGGGCATCGCACTCTATGGCTTCGTCTCGCACTCCTATATCCAGGCGAACTGGATAGACCCCAATCGCTGGGAACGCCGGATTGCGCAAAGCCCCCACGCAGTTTTCTTGCAATCGGTGCTGACCGATCTGGTCTGGGGAACAGCATTGCCGTTGGACGACGAGCAAGCCGACCTCAGTGACTTTGCGGCAGCGAAACCAGGCTCTTCGACCTACGCCCCAAAGGATGAGCGGCCGAAGAACGTGCTCATCATCATGTTGGAATCAACTGCGGCCGAGTACACCAGCCTGACCCGCGCCAGCGAGTTTGGGCCGGCTGCGAGGGTTCAGCGGCCTACCACACCGCGGCTTGCCGAAGCTGCTGCCCAGTCTGGAATCATCTTTGATAACTGCTACGTCCAAGCGCCGTCCAGTTGTAAGAGTTTGGCCAGTTTGATGGCCAGCGTCTATCCGCGGACCGATTGGTGGTTGTTGGTGCGAGACAACCCGCGATTTGCCGTGCCGACAATTGCCGAGCAGCTTACGGAACGAGGATTCCGTATGTGCTTTGCTCATTCAGGCACTTGGAGCTGGAAGCAGCGAGACGCATTCTTAGCCGCTCGGGGTGGTCAAACCTTGCTGGATGCCAGTTCTATCCCGGCGGAGAAGGTCAACTCCTGGGGTATCAGTGATCGAGATATGTTTGACGCAGTCTTGGATTGGATTGACCATGCCCCTCAGCGCCCCTTCTTTGCGTTGGCGTATACGATTGAGACTCACCACCCGTACGTCGTTCGTTCGGCGGAAATCGATTTTGGAGTTGAAGATCCCAACTTCAACCGTTACTTGAACGCGCTGCATGAAACGGATCGTCAGATTGGTCGCATGTTGGACGAACTTCGTCGGCGTGGCTTGCTCGATGATACGCTGATCGCCATCACAGCCGATCATGGCGAGAGCTTCGGTCAGCACAATCAACGCATTCACAGTTTTGCCGTCTATGACGCGGCTGTGCATGTGCCGCTTGTGCTACTACACCCTTCACTAGTCGATCACCAGCGCCGCGATGATCGCATGGCGGGGCACGTTGATCTCGCGCCCACCATCCTGGATATGCTCAGCATCACTTCGCCGCCTGATTGGCAGGGGCAATCGCTCTTTGCGGACCGTGCCCGCCAACGAAACTACTTCTTTTGCACCGGGAATGAAATCATCCTGGGACTACGAGAGGGGGCGTTCAAGTATCACTACTACGTGGATAGCGGCTACGAAGAACTCTTCGACCTCTCCCAAGACCCAGGCGAAACGGCAAACCTGGCTAATCACGTCTCCGTCGGGAAGACTTACCGCGACAAGATGGCCGACTATCGGCGACGGCTGGCGGGACTTGTCCGGCACCAACAAGCATTCTGGAGTACCAGACTCGGCCAATGAGGCAACTGTCAGTAAGGCGTGCTGCCTGTAATACACAGCCCGCGCAACCCTGCTCTCAGGCGTACGGGCGAAATTGACATTGGTCAAATTTGGGGGTGTTTCTGGCGAACATGCGCGCTGCCGAACACCATAGGAGGTTGACGGTTAACATGCTGCTGAACTTAACGTCAGGGTTGCCGGTGATGTTGTCGGTGCCATTGCTGGTTAATTGCTGGCTATGAAGCGTTTGCGCCACCCCTCGGGAAGCGGGAAAAACTTGACCAATGTCAATTTAACCCGTACGCCTGAGGGGAATGGCCGCGGCAATTCCATCACGCGTCCACGAAGCGATGGAACTTCCGGCGAACAGAACACCCATCACGGAGATGTTCTGGAACGCTTTGTTGATTCGTGTTCTGCTCACGGTCGGGCGCCGTCCAACACTTCAGCAACCCGAATTCGTCGAGGTTGGCAACGGAACGTCAATAGGAGAAGCTTTCTGGAAACGTCGTACTGAAGGTTGCGTCTCACCGTTTGCTTGCCATTGGCCTGAAGACTCCGTTGAATACACCCACACAACACGTACCAGTGATGCTTCCCGAGGTGCTGGCCGCCCTTACTCCGCAACCAGGGATGAACATCCTTGATGGCACACTGGGCGGCGCCGGTCACGCCCGGGCCCTGGCTGAAGCAATCAACGCTGAAAACAAAGGCAATGCCGGACTCTTGATTGGCCTAGATCGTGATCCGGCAGCCATCACTCGAGCTGAGAAGTCCCTGGCAGGCTTGCCCGTGGTGTTGGCGGAATCCAACTATGCCGACGCTCCGGAAGTCCTGGCCGAACTTGACCTGGGCACGGAGGAAAGCCGTGCCGTTTTGGACGGAGTTTTGTTGGACCTGGGGCTGTCCAGCGATCAACTGGCTGACGAGGAGCGCGGCTTCAGTTTCCATTCCCATGGTCCGCTCGATTTGCGGTTTGATCCCACGCAGGGTGAGCCAGCCTGGCGGCTGATCAATCAACTCCGCCCGGAAAACCTGGCCGACTTGATCTATCGCTATGGAGAGGAGCGATTGAGCCGTCGCATTGCCAGGGCGATTGAGTCCGAGCGCCGCAAAAAGACTTTGGAATCAGCCGCGGATGTAGCGGATGTGATCAGGCGGGCGGTCCCGGCGTCTGCCAGGTATGGCCGTATTCATCCGGCCACGCGAACGTTCCAAGCGTTGCGGATTGCCGTGAATGACGAGTTGAAATGGCTGGAAGTTTCGTTGCGACGGTTCCCGGAGTTGCTTAAGCCCGGCGGCAAGTTGGCCATTATTAGCTTTCACTCGTTGGAAGACCGGTTAGTCAAGCAGGCGTTTCGCGATGACAATCGGCTTGAGGTCATCACCCGCAGTCCAATTCGCCCTTGTGAAGCTGAGACGGAGACCAATCCCCGTTCCCGTAGCGCTAAGCTCCGTGTTGCGGAAAGAATAGCTACGACACGTGCATAGAGAGTGACCGTCCCGTGTGATTCTCACAGTCTACACCGAGCAGAAATCTGTACCGAGCGGATTCGCGCGCCGGTAGCCATCAACCCGTGCCTTTCTGCAGCAAAACGTCTTGGCCGCGGACTCGACTTAGGAGGGTCGCTACGGCGCGGGAGTTGCAGATGCCATGAAAGCGAGATCTGGATCTGAAGCAACCTATTTCACGAATCATCGAGGTTCCTATGTCCGTTGAAATGCTGCGAGAATTCCTGCTGTGGTGTACGGTTTGCAACGTAGGCCTCTTGGTCTGGTGGTTCGCGTTCATGGTGTTGGCGCATGACATGGTCTATGAGATGCACACACGCTGGTTCAAGATCTCCAGGGAGACGTTTGACGCAATTCACTACAGCGGCCTGGCCGCGCTCAAGATCATCATTTGGGTGTTCAATATCATTCCGTACGTGACCCTGTGGGCGATCACGTAGTTCTGCCACGCTTGCGAACTCCACGTTCGTACGGGAGAATCCTCGATTGAGGCGCGCGTTCTGGAGAGGTTGAAGGCGCGGGGGAGCATCTTCAACTCGTTGGCAAGCAAGAGGAATGAAATGAATCGTGGGGATACAGGTGACCAACTAACGGTCGGGCTGGCGCAGATCGCTCCGGTTTTGCTCAACCGGGACGCCACAACGGCAAAGATCATCGCCGCGATCGGCGAGGCGGCCGCCGGTGGTTGCCAATTGGTCGCTTTTGGAGAAGGTTTGCTGCCTGGCTATCCCAGATGGATCGAACTGACCAACGGTGCAGAATTCAACTCGCCTGTGCAGAAAGAGCTGCATGCGCGTTATCTGGATCAAGCTGTGCAGATCGAATCCGGCCACTTGACGGAGATTTGCCAGGCGGCTGCCGATCACCGAATCACCGTTGTTTTGGGATGTATCGAACGTCCGGCTGATCGGGGCGGCCATAGCTTGTACGCAAGCCTTGTCTACATTGACGCGGCAGGCGAGATTCAGTCGGTGCATCGCAAGCTCATGCCAACCTACGAGGAGCGACTCTCATGGTCGCCCGGCGATGGCCACGGGCTCCGCGTTCACCCCTTGGGTCCGTTTACCGTGGGCGGCCTCAACTGCTGGGAGAACTGGATGCCGTTGGCGCGTGCGGCCATGTCAGCGCAAGGGGAAGACCTGCACATCGCAATCTGGCCAGGGAGCGCACGGCTGACGCAAGATATTACTCGGTTTATGGCGTTGGAAGGCCGGTCCTACTTACTTTCCGTTTCCGGGCTGTTGCGAGCCAGCGATATCTCTCCAGACGTTCCACACGCCGATTTGATCCTGCAGGGAGCGCCCGATGTGCTTGCCAATGGCGGTTCGTGCATTGCTGGTCCGGATGGAGAATGGGTCGTCTCGCCGGTGATTGAAGAGGAGCGCGTCGTCATCGCCACGCTCGATCACAGCAAGGTCCGGGAGGAGCGGCAGAACTTTGATCCGGTAGGTCATTACTCGCGTCCAGACATATTTCAACTCCAGGTAAATCGAAGTCGACAAAGCCTGGTGAAGTGGCAGGCGGATGAGCCCGGCGGCAGCTGAAAAGCAAACCCTTGCGCCCATCGACGCGGGAGCACATCTGCGTACAATCGCCCCATGTCCGCAGTTAGCTTTCAGCTCTTGGCTCAAGATGGATCGACCGCCGCCCGGCGAGGTCAATTGGCAACCGCCCACGGAGACGTACAAACGCCTGCCTTCATGCCGGTGGGGACAGTCGCTACGGTCAAAGGAGTGGATGTCCCTGACGTGCAGGCAACGGGCGCGGAGATCATTCTCGGCAACACATATCATCTGGCGTTGCGCCCTGGCACAGACATCCTGGAAGAGTTTGGTGGGCTGCATGAATTCATGGGCTGGCCGGGACCGATCCTCACGGATAGCGGTGGCTTCCAAATCTTCAGCCTGGCCAAGATTGTCAAAATCACCGATGAGGGAGCGAAATTTCGCTCTCATATCGACG
This sequence comes from Pirellulales bacterium, assembly GCA_028066245.1. Lineage (GTDB taxonomy): Bacteria > Planctomycetota > Planctomycetia > Pirellulales > S012-138 > CALJLD01. The sequence continues at coordinate 14,257 of JALCBR010000041.1, forward strand.
GGGCATTGCTAGACCTCACTCCTGAGCGCGCCGTCCAGATTCAAGCCAGCCTGGGAAGTGATATTGCCATGGTGCTGGACCACGTCATACGGCTGCCGAACACCCCAGCAGGAATTCGTGAAGCGGTCGAAAGGACGATCCTCTGGGCTGGTCGGGCGAGGGAAGCCCATCGTCAATATGCAAAACCACATCAAGCGCAGTTCGGCATCGTGCAGGGAGGCTTGGACCCAGTAGTGCGAATTGAATGCGCAGAGCGATTGCAGGAGTTTGGTTTCGATGGATATGCCATCGGCGGGCTAAGCGTGGGTGAGACTCCGGAGCAGATGTATTTCATCTTGCGAGAAACCGCATCCGTTCTGCCTGAGCATCGCCCTCGTTACTTAATGGGCGTCGGACAACCTTGGGACTTGCTGGAAGCGATCAGTCAGGGAGTCGACATGTTCGATTGCGTGCTGCCAACTCGGAATGGCCGCAATGCCCTCGCGTACACCGATGCCGGCCCCGTCCGCTTGCGAAACAAATGCCATGAACGCGACCAACAACCATTGGACGCGGAGTGTCCTTGCCCGGCGTGTCAGCATAGCCGTGGGTACTTGCGGCACCTATTTATGGCGGACGAAATGCTGGGCCCCATTCTCCTGACGGTACATAACTTGACTTACTACCAGCGACTTATGCGTGAAGCGAGAAGCGCCATCGAGGTAGGCGATTTCCAGGCCTTTCATCAATCCAAGTTGGCCACGTGGAATTTGCAATAGTGTCGCAGGACGGTGGCCCACGGTCATGTCTTGAAGCCGATCGATCGTTCAACTTTGCTCGCCACGATCTGCCACAACTTGAAATGAACTCCGTTCCTGTCACGTAGCTTGGTGCACAAATTGATACAGGTCCGCTCGTACGAAGTCATCTATCAGCAGCGGCGTTTTCCTTGTGTTGCGCCTTGAGCAATTCTCCCACGGCATTCGGAGCAAAGGCACCGCCGATGGCTAGTCCACCCTTGAGTGGGCCATAGAGTTCGATGGCGATTTGCGAAATCGGCAACTGGCCGACTTTCTGACTGGTCGCAGGAGTTACAGAAGCGATTGCCATAATCGGGCCGGAATCATCGGCGATCCCTTCCATCGCCTTACCGAACTCCTGATTGGGAAAGAAACGGTACATCATCGTTTGGTGATATTCGCTCTCATACCACCGCATGGTCGCTGCCTTGTCCTTAAACCAGGCGAAGATTACCGATTTGCCGCTTTGGGTTGTTGCTTGTTCTACGCCTAAGCAACCGTCGATACCCTTGAGCTCTTTGACCAGATTAGGAAATGCTTGATCCAGATTCGCAGGCCCTTGCTGGTCTTGGGTAACAAGAGGAGCTGCGCTAGACGACGGAGAGATGCTCCAACAGATTCCACCGACCACCACGACGATCAAAGCCAAGCTCAGAAATGAAGATTTACGTTCCATTTTGCACCTCAAGGAAACGGTGAACGAAAGGGAGGCAGAGAAATGATTTCACACGGCCATGTGCCCAGTTTTCGTTTGAGATTGCAAAATCTTGTAGGGAGAGTCAGGAAAACCGCTGTGCCTGCCCCAAAACTCAGGATTGACACGCTCTCCCAGTTGTCTCGGGCAAGGATTATCGCCCAATGAGATACCGATGTGGGTCTACTTCTGACCGAAGAATCTCAAGTTGTTCCTCTGTCGGGCGCGGAGTCGTATTCGGTTTGGGAACAGAGTCGATGGGAAACCCGGTCGCGGATTGAACTTCGTCCATCGTGATGCCTTCATGCAGACTCTCCACCTGCATCCGTTTCGTCTCTGGATGGAAGCCCATCACCGCCAGATCTGTAATCACCTGATACGGACCGCTGTCAGCAGGGAGTCCTGCTTCTTCCCGGGCACCGGGTCCGGTGAGAAAACCGGGCGTCGTCACGAAGTCGAGCTTCTCGACAAACCGCCGGGCGTCATGCTGGGTGATGACCATTGTCCGCCAACAGAACGAACCCAGATCGTTGGCTCCGCCAGAGCCAGGAAAGCGAACTTTGGGCTGCTTGTGATCGCCAACAACGGTCGAGTTCAAATTCCCATAGGCGTCAATTTGCGCTCCACCCAGGAATGTGTAGTCAACCATTCCGCGCTGGCACGTCTCCATGATATCGCACATGCTTGTGGCAGAAATGCCCTGATGGAACGTACGCGAATCACCTACGGAGATGGGCATGCGTGGGAGCTGCGGCCCAATGCCACCAGCTTCAAAGAACAGTGTCAGCATGGGGGCCGTTGTCTTCTGCGCCAGCATCGCTGCGGCACACGGAGCCCCCGTTCCCACCACAACGGTTGACCCGTCTTCCAGCATCCGCGCAGCGGCGCAGATCATCAGTTCCATCTTGTTATACATGTCGGCATGCGCTGGTTAGCGAGATGTCGGCCAGCCGGTATTCTATCGATGCGTCATACGCGGCTCAACGGACAGAACAAACTGAGGGCCGTTGCGCGTTGCCAAATCTCTCAACTCGACATGCGATTTCCCGGCATTGCTCATGGCCTATTTCATATCCTCCAACAACTCAAGCAGCTTGAAAACCGTGTTGTGATTTCGGACGGTCATTTGTTGATAGACAGGCTCCTTGGCAAGTTTCACCATCGTCGTCTTTGTCAGGTCGCTGATCGACGCTGACCAAAAAATCACGCCTGGTCCTGTGGCGACCGATTCAATGTCGGGCTTTAGTTTGGGAAGTTGAGCCAGGATGCGCTTGGGTGTGACTCCGCGGAGCATGAACATTGCGTTGTGCTTTTGCTGCTCATCCTTGCCCCAGCCGCTAGGCGCTGCCGCGACTGCCGACTTATATCTGCCACGGGCGATTACGACTGCCTGAGCGTTATACTTGAAGCGACCGGACAATCGCGCTTCAATGGCGGCCGTCAACTCGGCAACGCTTGATTGCGTTGACTGAAAGAGAATGTTGCCGCTTTGGATGTAGGTTCGGACGGCGGAAAACCCCATACCTTCAAAGCATTGGCGCAGATCATCTTTGGAAATGATGTTTTTGCCGCCAACGTTTATGCCGCGTAACAGGGCCAAGTATCGAGTTTGCCGTGGCATGGAATCGTAGCGAGCAGATTTCCGGATTTGTGCAACGGAAACAGAGTCAAGTTGGCGGCGCAAAGAGTTGCGACTGGGCGATGCCAGCAATCCTTACAGAAGTTCTTCAATCGCTGTCCCGTCTTGCACCAATCGGACCGGGCGACCATCTGGAGTGTGCAGTTCGGTTCCCGGATCAATCCCCAACAGCGTATAGATGGTCGCAGTGAGATCCGCTGGCGAAACTGGACGCTCGGCAGGGCTTTCGCCTACCGCGTCGCTGGCTCCAATGATCTGCCCTCCGGAGATCCCTCCTCCGGCGAGTGCAACGCTGAACACTCGAGGCCAGTGATCCCGCCCACCGGAAGTATTGAGCTTGGGTGTGCGGCCAAACTCGCCCATCACAACCACTAGCGTTTCTTCCAGCAAGCCGCGCTCATCCAAATCATCCAGCAGCGCACCGAGTGCCCGATCCAATGACGGCACGAGTCCCACCGGAGTTCTCGCTCCGGCAAAGCCTTCTTTGAGTCGTGTGTAGAGCTGTTGGTGGGTATCCCAACCGGGATTATTGACGGTCACGATGGGCACGCCACGCTCGATGAGCCGCCTGGCAAGGAGACAGCTTTGACCGATAGTGCGGGGTCCGTATGCGGCACGCGTGCGAGCATCCTCCGCTTGCAGGTCAAATGCGGATTTGGCTTCCGGCGAAGTCGCCAGGCGGAACGCTTGCTCAAATTGCGGATCAAGGTTCACATCGGCGGCCTGTTGCTCAACGGCTTGCTGAAATCCGTCCACCGCCGCCAAAAACTTGCGTCGACGATTAAGCCGCTTGGCAGTAACGTCAGGAAATCTGTCCAGGTCGCGCACGGAAAAGTCAGGCTTGGCTGGGTCGCCACCGATCGCAAACGGCTGCACAGTTGTCGACAGAAAGCCATTACCGGAAAAGTTGGCCCCGCCAACGCGGAAGTTCGGGACGGCAATGTGATCAGGCAGCATGCCAGAGGTTGGCCGCAGATGAGCAGCAACACAACCGAATGCCGGATATTCAAGTACCGGTGTCGGCCGATACCCGCTTAGTAGGTAGTGGGTTCCAAAATTGTGCTCACCCAACGGAGAGGTCATGCTCCTCACGACAGCTAGCCGATCTGCCCGTTTTCCGCACTCTGGCATCAATTCGGAAAAGGATACACCCGGAACGTTTGTCTGCAACGTCTCAAACGGACCGCGAACTTCAGCTGGAGCGTTGGGCTTGGGGTCGAACATATCCAAGTGACTCGGCCCACCGTCCAGCCAGATCAAAATGCAGTTCTTGGCTTTCGCCGAGGCGCCAGGAACACTTTTCGCGGCATGGCCAGACCGCAATCGTAAAAGGCCAGGCAACGAGAGCGAAAGGGCCGTCAACCCGCCAACCCGCAAGGCATCTCGCCGCGTGACACCATCACAATTTTTGACTCGCATGAGCTGATCCTGGTTTGGTGCCTAATAGTTGTGCGTGAATGCGCGGCTGTTGAGAATGCTCCAGGCGAAATCCTGCAGGACGGCCTGGCGTTCTGCAGGCCCGGCAGCCTTGATTGTTTTCTGCCAATATTCTTGTTCGGCACTTGAAGGATCACGCGAGAATGCATGCCGATAGATCGAACGAACAATTGATTCCGTGGTAGCGTCTTTGGCGATCAATTGCTGCAATCGACCGTCCGGGGCAATCAATCGCTTGTTGATCCAGTCACCGTTGAGGAAATGCAGCTTGCTCGCCAAGCCACGTTGTGCGGCGACATCTATTGTTTCACACGCCTCGGCCCGCTGGCAGCGACCGAGAACGTCAAGCTGCGGCGCGGCGATCGCGCCATCAAGGATCGTAACGGCTCGTACTCCAGCCTTGTGCTGGCCGTAGCCGGTCCAAACGCCTGTCACATCACTCACGGCGTCCGCAAGAACTTCGGCGGGAAGCGGCTTAGCCGTGGCGAAGACATAAAACTTCAACACAAGATCATCGACGTCCGGCGGCGCCCGCGATGCCGCGTACGCTTGGCTCTTGGCAATTAACCGGAGAGTATGACGGATGTCATAGCCGTTCGCGGTAAAATCCTCAGCAAGTGCATCCAGCAAGGCCGGATGGGACGGAGGATTGGTTGCCCTTAGGTCGTCACTCGGTTCGACCAGCCCTCGCCCCATCATGGATTTCCACAGTCGATTCACCCACGCGCGACCAAAATATGCATTGTCGTCAGCGAAGAGCCAGTCGGCCAAATGTTGCCGCCCGTCAGATCCAGGCGGAACAAACTCCTGACCCGGAATCCGCATCACTGCCGGTTCTCCGGTAGCAGGGTGTGTCACTTCTCCCCGCGGGTTTGGTTGAACCATGCGCCCGGTTGACATCTTCGCAAAGATCGCGGCCAGCCCGTGATAATCATCCTGCGTCCAACGGTCCAAGGGATGGTTGTGACAATTCGCGCATCGCATACGTGCTCCCATCAGCAATTCACTGGCATACTCCGCCTGCAAGCGAGCGTCAGCACCCACGCGATAGAAATTGGCCGGACCATTGACGTGTGTATCGCCTTCAGAAAGCAGCAATTCACGCGTCATTTCCTTCAACGATGTTCCGTTGGCAATGACTGCGCATAGCCAATTGGCATACGCGTCTGCGCCTTGAGTCTCACGCGGGGCAGACCGAATCCGCAACAACCTGGAGAATCGATACGCCCAGTATTCAGAAAACTCGTCCGACTCCAGCAGTTGATCAATCAATTCAACTCGTGCTGTGGTCGAACCATTCCGCCGACGGGACAACGAGAAGGCATCGACTTGCTCTCCTGTCGGTAATCGGCCGGTCAGATCAAGCGTTATGCGACGAAGGAAAGTTGCGTCATCCGCATCAGGCGATGACCATAATCCAAGACGAGATTGTTTTTGCCGAACATATCGATCGACCAGATTCGTCGCGCTCTTCCCATCGCGATCCATGGTCGAATGACCGATGGGCTGTATCAACTCGATAGGAACAACGCGATCTAAATAGCGCGCTATGACGATGTGCTGACCGGGACGACGCACAATGGCGCGAACCGTCTGTGAAATAGACTCTTCTGCCGGCTTGCCATCACCGCCAACAACCCGGGTGTTCGAGTGGATTTTGATTTCCACCGAGGCTGAGTCTGTCGCTGTGAAGACCGTCCATGCTGTGACATCACGCTCTGTCCCATCGCTGAACTCGGCGATGGCCTGCAACCGTGCTGGTTCATCGGCATTCTTCACGACTGCGGAGTTCGGTTTGACGGAAAAGTTAACGAGCTTTGTCCGTTCAAGCCGCGGCGCACCCTCGGAAATCCAACGCTCAATCAGTTTGTGATCAACGCCTTGCCACTCCAGTCGAACTTCTCCACCGTGGTCCAACATGCCTGTTGGCTTCTGTAAGACCAAACTGTTTGCCGGCTGCGCCAGATTCACACGTCGACCAGAAAACTCCTGCACGATGGCCTTATAGTCATCTTGGGGACGCCCACCAAAGAGCGAGAGACGAAAGCCTCCACGTCCGCTTGCCGAGCCATGGCACGCGCCGACATTGCAACCGGCCTTCGTGAGAACTGGGACGACTTCCGTATCGAAATCGACCGGCTTTGGTGCGACCGTCGAGACCGGCAATTGTCTCGGTTGGCACCTTTCATCCGCGGTTTGGACGCCGCTGACTTCGGTCGGTTCACTGGCGGACACCACCCATGCGAAGCATGACAAGGCGACCACAAACGCCAAGTTGCAACAGTTGGCTCGTCCACCCATGATTGTGAAACCCGTGTGGTAGCGTGCTCTGCGATCTCAGTCATTTTCCCCGCCTGGGGTCGGCAATACAATGGCCAAAGCCTTGGGAATCGAAGACTCGCTTCCGGGAGGACGGGAACTCGCACAGTGCGCGCGGGGGCACGGCGACGTTGTCGCCTGTTCGGAGCAATATCACCGTGATAGCAATCTCACGCTCATCGCATCGACGGACACTGGTTATGAAACACTGCCTTGCTTTCTTTTCCTTGGCGCTGTGGTTGGGTTCTGTTTGCGGATGTGACGAACGAACGTCGGATGAAACGGCCAGAGTTCAGGCAGCTGTAGGTTCGGATAACGTGGCCAAGTCAACTGACTTAGATGATGACCAACTCGGCGAGGATGCCCTCGGTGACAACGTCAAAACTCCAAAACCCGAACCGACAACCAGCAATGCCCAAAACGATGCCGTTTCATTATCGGATGAGTACTCCGAGCCAGATGACTTCCTGGCATTTGAGGATGATTTCCAGCAGCCCCTTGGCGAAGATTGGGAAACAGTCGGAGGCTCTGTTGGCAGCGACGGTGAAGATCTTGTTATTCAAGCGCCCACGAACGGCGATTCCATTGCGCGAATTCGTCGGATTTGGAAACACCCGCTTGCCGTTCACATCATGTACGAGAAAAACAAGCGATGGCTCGATCTCCTGTTGCCTCGCGACTACGTCGTGCGATTTGGGGGGCGTGGACATGCTCCAGAAGGCGGACACAAGTATGGAACAAACGTCTCGCTGTTGCATCAAGGTGAAGCGCAAGAGCTTGTTGCATCAGCGAAGTTCGTACCCGGTGGAGAGCAATTACTTGAGGTTCAACTGCTTGATGGAGAAATCCGCATCTATTGTCAAATGCTTGATACAAAGATGTATTTGCATGCAGATGGGGCCTGGCGAGCACAAGTCGGACCGTGTCTTTCGCACAGGCTGAAAAAGCCGGGCGTACCGCGAGGAACAATTGCTCTGCGGGCGAATTTCCCAGGACAGTCGCATCGGATCAGATCGCTCGCCGTTACAGAACCCGTTCCCAAAGAGGGAGAGCAGTATTTTGGCAAAGCTGGTCCGGTCCCAACGCTGGCTGAAGACGGGCTCTCCCTGCCAGAAATCTCACACCTACCCATGTCTTGGGCAGGCTACGCACCACGCGTTGATGCACCACGAGTTGATGATGCGGAGTTAATTGAATACGCATCGTTCGTTCATTGGGGGAGTCCGGACGGTGAGAGCAGGCGACAGATCAAGGGCGTGAATCCAGAGATTTCAATCCCTGCCTATATGATCTGCACGATGTGGGGTGGGTGGGACAAATGGAACTCATGGAAAGCGCACGCTGAGCTGTTGGGGATTGACCCAAACGACGGCAAGCTCGGCGATTTCGACGTTGGAAGTGCTGGAGGCAGCGAAGTCGCCTATGCGAATTTGGCCAATCAGCATGTGCGCGAGTTCTTGCTCGCCAAGGCAGAGCAACTTGCCGCGCGTGAGGAAGTTGACGCGATTTTCTTCGACGTGACCTACCCGGCACTTCCCGACGGATTCACCCGCACTGAGTGGTCAGACCTGCAGGGCAGCTTGTACCGGGAGATCTGGAAAAAGTCACTCGCTCCCCGGGGAAAGTGGTGCATGATCAATGTCGGGAACGCAAAAACGGACCGAAATTCGCGGATCGTCCAATGGATACCAATCATCTACCTGGACAGGCAACTCTTATCCTTTGCGACCGCTTGGGATTGGCATGAATGGACGGTGCAGAACAATCCTCGATACCGCCAATCATTGCTGGGACAGGAATGGATCAGCGTCCTCGACGGTGTGGGCATGGATCACAACTGCCAGAATGAAGACATCAAGTATGGCTGGCTGACAACGTACTACCAAAGATTGGCGACGTTGGGCGGTTTCTCGGGGCGTCACTTTCTTGCGGGCGGGTTCAACGGCGACTGGCAAGCAGACGGCAAGAGCGGCCGAAGCAAGTGGCTGGCACGTCACTGGGTGCCTGCCATGCGATACGACGTGGGCGATCCCATCGGCAGCGTTGAGCAAGTTGACGCAGGCGAGCGAGCTTTCGAAGGCGCACAATGGACGTGGCGTCTGTACCGCGCCAAGTTTGAGCACGCTGACGTTTATCATTTCCCCAATTACCTACGGCCCAGCGATTTCGAAACGCCGGAACCCTCCAACGCGCCGCCGCAAATTGTCGAGTTCGATGAACCGCACGATATCTTGAAGTTCGATGGCAGCTGGCAAAAGAACCAAACGAGAATCGTTATCCCACCAGCAAGCGGGCGAATCGTTCGTCGCTCACAATCGCATTTGCCTGACTAAAGATTCTCGAGCGCTAAGTTCTTCACCTTTGGCAGGTGATCTCGGATTTGTCGAGCTAGTTCTGGTGCTCGGTCAAGCAACGTTTCGGCGAAGTCTGCCAGTTGAGCGATCGAATCTCCATTGGGAGGAATCAAACAATCAACTAGTCGGAAATGGGCAAATAGCCCATCAAACTTGCCCAAATAGGTAATGCAACCAACAGGCGTTCCCATCCCCAAAGCCGCAATTGCCAAGTGCATTCGGCCCGTCAACACAGCATTCAGTTTCCCGCAGATAGCCTTAATCTCGGCGGCGCGGATGGGTGCCGAAACGTTGAGCGTCCGCGCCATCTCGCTGGCCGCAAGCTTCGACGCAACGAGGTCCGCCAAATCAAAGTCGCTCGGCTCACCGCGGCTATCATGAGGTAAAAACACCAGCGCCAAGTTTTCACGGCGTCGCAATAGTTCGCCAAGCGAATCCGCATAGGCACCCACCAGTTCCTCCGCGGAGAGTTCCTTCAACAGGTGTTGCCGACTGCTGTTGAAGTTGATGCCCAGTACTTGTCGTCCGTTGTCAGTGTGAGTGGCAATCCATTTCAGATACGGTTCGATTGTGGTCGAGTCGTTGATCTCCTCCAGGAGGAATGCCGCGTCTGCGGTTAACTTTGACTCTCTTCCCACTTGTTGTTGAAAGCGTTGTTGAGAGACAGCTTCGCGATTGGAAAACTCGACAGACTTCGGTAGCGCGCGAAGCGCGTCACAACATTGCTGACTAGGCTGGCTGCTGAAACTGAACCCCACAATCTTGACGCGGCATCCAACCTTTGCGGCAATCTCCGCCAGCTTGATGCGCACCAAACTGCGGCCTGGCGAGTACCGACCATCCATCACATCCGCTCCTAGTAGATAGAAGCGTGGCGAACCCGCAAAAATCCAGGCGGCTCTGAGGGCATCAACAAAACGTGCATGCAGTGTCCAGCCGGAAAGGTCAATCATGCGCGCATCGGGAATTGCCTCGTGGTGGCCCGGCAAACTGGACTCCAGAATCGAAATACCCGTCACACCTTGCCGCTTGAGCTGTGTGCAGATCGCAACGAGCATCGCCTCATCGCCAAGACTTCCAGGCTCTGAAGGAGCGAGCACAACAGCAGCAAGCTTGCGCCGCGAGATCAGCGATCGCAACCGCAAAACGCGTGTGATCAATGCCAGCAAGATGCCCTTGACCAAAGGTCGTGGACGCCAAGATGTGGTGTTTCGTTTATCCATGTTGCTGAAGAGATACGCTTAACTCTATGCATCTTGTTGACAGGCTGAATCACGTCTGTCGTCGAGTCGAGAATCGCAACGGCATCAACTCGAGAAAATCATTCGTCGCGGGCGGACGCCAAATCAGCGCCATCGCTGAATACAGAAAGATTCCTATTGGAACGCAAGTGCAGAGTATTAAAACATCGCCTGCGCCTAGGAAACGCAGAATGCGATCCAAACTCCAAACGCCCGTCCCCATCACGCTACTCATAGCCAAAGGAGGAAACAGGCCCTCCAAGATTCGTCGTGAGCTAAGCCCTTCGACCAATGCGTTGGATAACCTCAGGCCTACAGGCAAGAAGGCGAAAGCTGTCGCGGCATACACTGCCGCCAACGGAATCAAGCCATACCGGACGGTCACCAAGAACAGGCAGACACGAATGAACGTCACCACTAATGAGTAGCGGAACAGAATGCCTGTTCGCCCTTTGGTCATGAAGAGTTGGCTCTGGGTTGACGTAATACTTTGAATCATCCCAATCGGAGCGAGAATCCAGATCAACGGAATGGCGTCTCTCCACGCCGGACCTAACACGACGGTCACAAATGGTGAAGCAATCGTAGCCAACCCCATCATCATCGGGAAAGTAATGAAGCCAATGGCTGCAACACACCGGACATACAGCGCAGAAAGTTGCTCGTCGTCATCCTGAAACTGCGACATTGCTGGGTAGAGGACGCGTCCCACAACCGCGGTGACCGCATCTCTGGGCAACAACATTAGGCGGTACGCCACCGAGTAAATTCCCAAGCTCCCCTTGCCCAAAGCGGCGCCAATGATCACGTCATCACCTTTTCGAGCGAAATAGTTGGTGATTCCGATTCCAAACAGGTTCAAACCGAAGGAGAATGTGCCCTCGAGTTCGTTCGAGCGGAAGACAAGCGCCGGTCGCCACTTCACCAGGCGAAAGACAGTGATGGCCCCGATAACTTCCGCCGTCAAACTTCCCAGCACGAACGACCAAACACCCATTCCACCAACGGCAGCGGCAACAGCGACTGCTCCGCCGAGCAACGCCGCAAGAATTTCTCGGATGGCCAACGTCTTGAAGGCAAGTTGCTTTTGGAGGATGGCCGTGGGGATGATTGCCAGCGAACCGATGAAGAAACCAGCGGCAAGGGCAAGAATCAATCCCGTGACGTTGTGTTCCTGGAAAAACATCGCCGCGAGCGGAGCCGATAGAGCAATCCCCAACGCAACCACGCCTGCCAGGATCAACTGCAAGACAAAGACGCTGGAGAGGAAGTCTTTCGTCGGGGCTCGCTTGCGAATAATTGCGTTATTCAGTCCCAATGACGCGAACACGCTGCCAAAACCGATCACCAATGTGGCCATGGACATCAGACCAAATGTTTCCGGCGCGAGCAATCTGGCCAAGATGATCGAAACGACGAACTGAATCAGCTGTGCGCCGTATTTGGAGAAGGCGCTCCATCGCACGCCCTGCCGGATCTTATCGCCAGCGTTGCCGGGTTCCTGGTGCGGTGATCGAGCGGTTAGCCCTCCATCAGCAGAAATGTTCTCGGACATTGATGACAAAGGGCGGCTCACTCATGCGGCTTGCAGTCGCAGCGTTTGTCCGGTAGCGATTTAGACTTCTATCCTGAGATTAACTTTCCACCGAATACCCAACGGGGCGGGTTCCCAGCACGAAGCCGAAACGCGTCTGCATGAACGCTGGTCATTATTGAATGGGGAGACCTTGCCTTCAATGGACCTTCTCTCTCTAATTATGGTTGTGAACTCTCCTACACCGCGACGATGCTCCGTTGAAGATCATCAGCACTGCGCCCATCTCAGGGCAGAACGACTATTGCCGCCTGTTTTACGAATCAATAAGTAAACATGGCATGGCATTTGACGATAACTTCCAGCTAACAGGCGATTGGTTCTCTCAACGTTGCCGCGAATTCGACGCGCTGCATTTCCATTGGCCCGAGTACCTCATTCGAGATGTGCCGGCATGGACCAATCGGGTGCCACAGATCCCAGGTGCCTGGCGCGTTGCGAGTTTTCTTGGGTGGCGGTCAAATCTGAAGCTGTTGCGCCGCCTCCTTGCGGATTGCCGTAGGGCGGGCAAGCGCTTGATCTGGACGGCGCACAATCTGATTCCACACGGGAATCGGGCGCAGCGGTTCGCGTTGGCAGCTTACCGAGCGATTGCGGAAAGCACAGATTTGGTCATTTGTCACGATCAAGCGGCAGCGGACAGTGTGAAGGAACGTTATTCCCCGCCGGGCGAGATTGTTGTGATGCCGCACGGAAACTATGACGGTACCTTCCCACCGCCGGGGTCAGTGCAGGAAACTCGCCAACGCTGGTGCGTCAGTATGGATGATGCGCTGTTGGTGGGTGTCGGAACGCTCCGTCGCTACAAAGGACTGGAAATTGTTTGCCAAGCTATCGATGGGCTCAAAGCATCACCGACGATCATTGTTGCCGGTAATCCTTCCGACACCTCATATGTCGAGGAATTACGGAGATTGGCATCTCGGAATCCTCGCATCCGGATCGAAGCTCGATCGCTTAGCAACCAGGAATTTGCTGACTTGGTCACAGCATCTGACGGCGTGCTACTGCCGTACCGCAGTATTACCGGCAGTGGCGCTTTGCTTGCGGCGTTAACACTCAGGCGAGGCGTGATCGCCAGTGACTTGCCGCTGTTTCGCAACACGGTTGCAAGGGAACCGCAAGCCGGGCGCCTTTTTGCGCCGAACGACGTTGCCGCGTGCCGCAGCGCGCTAGAAGATTTCCTTGCCATTCCCCGCGGGCAACGAGCACAAGCGGCACGGCGTTTGGCCGATGGGTTTGCCTGGAATAAAGTGATCCAACCGGTGGTCGATGTTCTGAACTGCTGGAAATAGCCACGTGGCAACGAGCTACGTCTTCCGGGACCGCGGGATTTGGAAAACAACGGCTCCGTGAACCTGGGATCATGCAGTTTGTTGCAGTGAAGCTTCCGCGTTCAATTTGTTGTAGAGCGTCTTGAGACTGACGCCGAGTTCTTTGGCGGCTGCCGGCTTGTTGCCGTTGTGACGCTGTAGCGCTTCATGAATGGCTACCATTTCCAGGTCTCGCAGTGTTTGACCTCGTCTCAAAGTGAGCGTCTCGACGCTGCCAGAACTGCGAGGGCGTCCCAACCGCTGCGGGAGATGCTCAGGCTGAATCGGGCCATCATCGCAGAGGATGGCAGCATGCTCAATCACATTGGCGAGTTCACGGACATTGCCTGGCCAATCGTGCCGGGAGAGTTGTTCCTCTACGTCTGGCGTAAAAGCCTGATCTTCTGGGCGTAGATGAGGACGGAATCGTTTCAGGAGATGGCGCGCCAGTGGAACGAGGTCACCCGAGCGCTCACGCAACGGCGGCAATAGAATCTCGAACGTGTTGATACGGTACATCAAGTCTTCTCGGAAATCGCCGTCATCGACCATCTGCTCAAGCTGACGATGGGTTGCGCAGACGATGCGAACATCGACCTTGAACGGCTCGTTCTCGCCGATTCGACGGATCTCACCACTTTCCAGAACCCGCAGCAATTTGGATTGCATCTGCTTGGGAAGTTCGCCAATCTCATCCAGGAACAGCGTTCCACCGTTGGCAACTTCAAACAGGCCAACGCGATGCTCCTCTGCTCCCGTGAAAGCGCCTTTACGGTGTCCGAACAACTCACTTTCGATCAAGTTTTCCGGCAAGGCTCCACAGTTAATTGGTACAAACGGCATCTTCGCCCGCAAGCTACGGTCATGGACCGCTCGGGCAACCAGCTCTTTACCTGCGCCGGTCTCGCCACGGATCAAGACCGTGGACTCCGTTGGTGCCACCTTGGCAATCAACTCATGAACGCGCTGCATGCCTGGCGACTCACCGATAAGCTGGGACGGGCCTTGCAGGCAGTCAAGTCGACGCTGCAAGGCGCGAAACTTGTTGGTCAATTCGCGCTTGTCCGCCACGCGTTTGAGCAATGACTCGATCTCTATCAATTTGCATGGTTTGGTCAGGTAGTCGAAAGCACCGTGTCGCAATGCGCCAACAGCTGTCTCCAGCGATGACTTGCCGGTAAGCACAATCGCTTCCGTATCAGGCGAAAGCTCTTTGGCCTTGGCAATGACTTCAATCCCGTTGAGTCCCGGCATGTCGAGATCGACGAGCACGCAGTCGTAGGTATTCTTTTCCAGCGCCGCGACGGCAGTCAGACCGTCGGGACAGACAGCCACTTCATGCCCCATGCGCGGTAGTTCCAGGCTCATCAGTTCCTGCAGTGAGCGTTCGTCGTCAGCAAACAGGATGCGCAGGCTCTTAGGCGACTTGGTATTGATGACTTGACTCCTCAAACGGTGCGGCCAAGGGCAGTATCACGCGAACACGTTCCTGCCGGTCGGACTCTGATGGTATCGATGTCGTTGGTGTTGAAATATTTCCGCCGTAATCTCTGACGATGCACTCGGCCAGTGAAAGCCCGAAGACGGCGGCAGGCTCTTCCAGATCTATGGAAACGTCGCGGGTAACGATCAGCGGTGAATCATCACTGTCGGAAACGACAAGTTGGGCGAACTCGCCAATCACATTCAGGTGCAAAGTCACAACTTGCCCGGCACCAACACGATCCAAACGGTGCACCAGCAGTGAAAGCACGACTTGCTTGATCTCCTGGGGATTGGCTTCGACGACGATGGGTTCTTGGGACTTCAGCTCAATCGTCTTGTTCGCATACTTGCCGGAGCGAACCAGGAGATCAACGACGCTTTGACCGAGTTCGCCAATATCCAATCGCTCGCGACGGTTGTTCCCTGATCGGGAAAGATCCAAGAGGCTTTCCGTAATCTCTTTGCAGCGAAACGCCGCGGCCGAGATTGCCTGCAACTCCTTGATGGCAGTTGAAGGATCGATCCTCTGCTCCTGCTTCGTGTGGGAGTCGGCGTCAGTTGAAGATGGTTTGGGCAAGGCGGAGCCTTCGATCCCGCTCGCGTTGTTTTCAGCGTGACTGCCATCTGAGAACACAGCCTCAAGCGTCTTTGCGCGGTCACGAATCACGGCCAGTGGCGTGCTGATCTCATCAGCCACCCCGGCGGCGAGAAATCCTACACCGGCCAATCGTTCGGTTCGCACAGCTTGCGAGGTGCGTTCCTGCACCTGGCGGTCGAGATCATCTCGAATGGTCCGAAATTCGTGGGTCATTTCGTTCATCGCATCCGCCAATTCCCCCATTTCGTCTTGTGAGTCAAGACGAATGGCGTCATTGAAGTCCGCTCTCACAACCTTACGTGATCCCTTGATTAAGACACGTAGCGGGCGAAATACCCATCGGTACAGAATCCAAAGCATGAATGCCGTTAGACCGGCAGCGAATAGACTTGTAACCCAGGCGGCACGGATGCGTTGCCCATAGGCAACTCGGGCAACCGCAGGAAGTTCACTGACGTCGCTCTGCACAGCGCGGGGCAAATCACCCACCTTAGCTTTGAGCTGCTTGGCAATTGCCAACGCTGTCACCTTCCCATCCTGATGACTGCCCTTCTCCAGGGAGGTATCCAGCTCATTGATAATTAGCTCAATCTCCTGCAAGCTGGCTAGCTCAGCATCAAAATCTCGTTGATCCTGCTCCGCCAGTTTGGACTTCGATTGTGCCCGATAGTCCTCCAAAGAACTCCGCACACCTTCGAGATCATGCTTCAATTCCATTCGGAAGAGGAGTTCCTCCGAAGAAAGCTGCACGATGCTTGTTCCTTGCGACGTCCTTCCCCCCTCTGCCCGTTCACTCAACTCCAAGTGAAGTTGATTCACACGTCGCTCCAGGTCTGTCGCTCGGGGCAGGCTGGCAACACGCTCCAGGTGCTTTACTAGGCCACGAAAGGCATACAGGCCCTCAAAACTACTCCAGCAGAGCACGGAAACCGTGAACAACCACAGCAGCAGGGCCAAAATCAACTTGGATCGAATGGGGAGCCGGGCGAGCACGCGACCTCCTTGCGGCCCTCACTGCGTCACATCCGTGTGAATTCGCGGTAAAGGGCTGCGGAGTGTAACACCGCCTGTGGAGATGGGGCAAGACAGGGTCAAAGAGCTCGCTGTCACTGGTGGCAGGCGACCGAGAGTATCTGTCTTACTGGCTTAGCCAGAGGACTGACCTTCATAGACTGCGTTGGCGGCGGCAACGCTATCGCCGCGGCCAAACTCATAGCCTTGGGTTGCCAGCAGTTGCTCTAAGGCGGAGAGGAATAGCAGCACGTTGTTGCGGCGCGCGCCATGTCCCATGAGTCCGATTCGCCATGCCTTACCTTTAAAGGCGCCCAGTCCACCACCGATTTCAATCCCGAACTCGTTGAGCAGACTGCTGCGGACAGCAGCATCGTCAACTCCATCAGGAATCTTTACGGCATTGAGCATTGGCAATTGGTAGCCTTCGGCCGCCGCATAAGAGATTCCAATTGAGTTCAACCCTGCTTTTAGCGCTTGAGAATTAAGTTTGTGACGCGCAAATACGTTATCGAGTCCCTCTTCAAGCACAACCTGCAGCGCTTCGTAAAGGCCCCACGTCATATTGATGGGAGCCGTGTGATGGTATACGCGCTCACTCCCCCAGTAGTTGGCCAACATCGAAACATCAAGGTACCAGCTTTGCACCTTGGTCTTTCGGCTCTTGATCACCTCCAAGGCGGTAGGGCTGAACGAAACGGGCGCCAGCCCTGGGGGGCAAGAGAGGCATTTCTGCGAACCGGAATAAACCGCATCAATCTTCCATTCATCGACTCGGACCGGCATGCCTCCCAGTGATGTGACAGCATCGACCAGCAATAGTCCGCCAGCTTTGTGAACGACTTCAGAGATTGCTTCGATTGGCTGACTTGCGCCCGTGGATGTTTCCGCCATGACGACACCCACAACTTTCGGCGAAAAGTCGCGGATGGCCTTCTCAATCTGCTCAGGAGAAAATACTTCTCCCCACGGCTGCTCAATCACTTTCACTTCAGCTCCGCACCGACCGGCGACATCTGCCATCCGTCCGCCAAAGACACCGTTGACGCAGATGAGCATCTTGTCGTTGGGCTCAATCAGATTGACAACCGCCGCTTCCATTCCTGCGGATCCGGTGCCAGAAACCGCGAATGTCATTTCGTTATCCGTCATGAAGACTTGCTTGAGCATTGCACGCAAGCCATTCATCACTTCCAGAAAGTACGGGTCCAAGTGCCCGACCGTGCCCGCGGACATCGCCTTTTGCACGCGGGGGTGAATCTCGCTTGGCCCCGGCCCCAACAGAACACGAACGGGTGGGCACAGAGCGGGAGGGCGGGGTGTAGGTGAGGGTGGCATCGAATTACAGACAAGATCGAAAGGGAGACTGCCTCGGCGAATGGAGCGTGGCCGTACGGCTCAGCCGCACATTCTATCGAAGAAATGATCTCTGGCTAGAATGCGCCATCGTTCGATATCAAGCAGTCAGATTGCCATTGGGAGGGGTTAAGACGAACCGCTCGACATCTTTTTGTGCTTCAGCATCTTCCACACATTCGATTGGCGAGGGATTCGGCAACTTTTGCAGATGATCCAAATGCCATTGTGACATGCCGTCGTGACGGCCTTCAATCTACGTCAGGTGCGCGAGTAAGATGAACAACTCGTGATTCGCAGCATCTTTGCGCCACCACTTGGATTCTTTCCTTGTGATTCGTACCGTCGGTTGCTAAATCAACAGGCGGCTCGTTTGTCGTTGGTTGCAATGTCACGAGCCGTTTAATTTGGCCTTTTGTGAATATTGCGGTCTCTGCAGGAACGACCTGACACTCACGCGCACATTGCCCGATGCCATATTCCGTTAAAGAGATTTACTACACCATTCAAGGAGAAGGACGTCAGGCTGGTCGTCCGGCAATCTTCTGCCGGTTTGCGGGATGCAATCTTTGGACTGGCCTAGAGCAGGACCGTGCCGGTGCGATCTGCGATTTTTGCGACACGGATTTTGTGGGAACCGATGGCGTTGGCGGAGGCAAGTTCCTGCATGCCGAGCAACTGGCGGATGCTCTCCTCGACAAGTGGCCTAGAAAGTCATCGCAACGGCCATACGTCGTGTGCACGGGCGGGGAACCACTGCTGCAGTTGGATGCGGATCTCATCGATGCACTCCATGCCCGTGAGACAATGATTCACGTTGAGACCAATGGAACACGCGCATGTCCCGATGGGGTGGATTGGCTGTGCGTGAGTCCTAAAGCCGGAGCGGCCTGCGTTCAACGTGAGGGAGATGAACTCAAGCTCATTTTTCCGCAAGCCAACCAAGACCCCGCCGATTGGATCGACCTGCCATTTAAGTACTTTTTTCTTCAACCGATGGATGGCCCTGACTTCGCCAAGAACGTGCAAGCGGTCACCGACTATTGCCTTGTGCACCCCCAATGGCGTGTCAGCTTGCAATTGCACAAACAATTGGGAATTGCCTAAAGCACCTGCTCGATTGCTATTTCGCTCGCCCAGGCGAACTCTGTCAAGTCATCTCTCGATGGGAAGCCACGCACCCTGCTCTCAGGCGTACGGGCGAAATTGACATTGGTCAAATTTTGGGATGTTTCCGGCGAACATGCGCGCTGCCGAGCGCCATAGGAGGTTGACGGTTAACATGCTGCTGAACTTAACGTCAGGGTTGCCGGTGATGTTGTCGGTGCCATTGCTGGTTAATTGCTGGCCATGAAGCGTTTGCGTCACTCCCTGGGGGCGGGAAAAACTTGACCAATGACAAATTCGCCCGTACGCCTGAGAAATGGCGCGCTGGGAACGCCGCGGCAATTCAGTCACGCGTCTGCGAAGTGACGGGAACTGCCGATGAACAGGACAGAAATCGAGGCTCCAGCCGGTTGCCGTCCAACACCTCAGCCACATCCGAGTTCGTCAATGCTGGCGACGGAACGTCAACAAGTAAAGCGTTCTAGCAGCGCAGACGCTCCAAGTCTGCCAGCCGCCGATTTACGTGGTCTTCGCTGGCGATCTCTCCACTGTGCTGCTTGGCGTCAAAGTCGATCGATAGTTCCTCCAAGGCGCCGACGATTTCGCGTTTGTCGCTCTCGCTGATCCGATCAATGAACAAAACGCCGTCCAGGTGGTCGGCCTCGTGCTGAACAATCCGACTCGGCATGCCCTCCAATTCAACGTTGATTTCTTGCCCGCGAAGGTCATAAGCGTTCAATCGGATTTGAGCGGGCCGTGTGACGGGCTTATAGACGCCCGGTAGGCTCAAGCATCCTTCTTCCTGCTCGGCTGATCCTTTGGGGCGGCTCAGCACAGGATTGATAATCACTTGTTGCGCATCAGGTTGCTCAGGATCCCCTGTCTCATTCATGACAAAGAAACGGTACGGCAGGTCCACCTGGTTGGCTGCCAGTCCCACGCCTTTGGCTTCATACATCAGATCAAACATCTGATCGATCATCGCACGCAATTCAGCGTCAACCCTCCGTAGCGGCTTGGAGCGGTGGCGCAATGTCGGATGTGGATATTCGATGATCTTAAGCATAGCGGCAACAACAAGGCTCTAGTAGGTCGGGCATCAAGCCATTGTAAATGCGTCACACAGTAACGGTAACCCGCCCAGCAGATGGCGAATCCAGATTCCGTACGCCAGAGCCCCCTGTCTGCCCTCGTCGCACGAAAAACGACAGGCCGCAATGGCTGGAAAAGCCAGTTTGGTTTATCTTGGCGATTAGGTGGAAGCGCCAGATCCCACAAGGTTCTCAGACTCTTACCTTCCGGCGATTTGCCATGAAGTGCCAGTATTGCGAGCGTACGGCGACGTTGCACATTACCGAATTGACCGATGGTCAGGTCAAGGAGTTGCACCTGTGCAAGGAGCACGCGCACGAATACCTGTCTCAAGCGGATGCTGGCGTCCCTCAGCCTACGAGCTCCGCCAGTTCGTTGGCTCACCATCTCACGGTGGGGAACACGGCGGAAGACCTGGCACGGCTGGACCAGAAAGTTTGCCCAATCTGCGGGATTTCTTTCTATGAGTTTCGCAACTCTGGACGGCTGGGATGCCCGAACGACTACACCTGTTTTCAGCAGGAGCTTGAAGGCTTGTTGTTGAATATCCACGGCGAGACGAGCCATGTCGGCAAATTGCCTGGTCGTGGGGCCACAGATCTCGCTGAGCACACGCGCTTGATCCAAATGCGGCGACAGCTCAAGGAAGCCGTGAGTGAGGAAGATTACGAGTTGGCCTCCAAGTTGCGGGATGAAATTCGTGACCTGCGATCGGAATTTCGCGAGGGACGGCCAACTGAAAGCGAGCCGAAAGCCAAGAAGCCGAGAAAACGGCAAGCGCCGAGGCCAAAACCGCCGGCAGATGAAGGAAGCCAAGATTGAATTGCGAGGCGCACGACGAGATTGCTGTCACGCAGGGAAACTTGCTTCGCGCAGTGCCGTGCTCCCAAATTCTGCCGGTTGTGAGCGCAATTCATTCGCCGAACGCCTTAACGGATGTGTGTGGGCGAGTACAATTCTGGTAGGCTGAGCGATCCTGTCACTTTGCCCAAACGTTATCAGTTTCGCGCGGATGATCTTGAGCCGCGCTTTGGCTTTTTTCCGCGGACCAACGCAGTGGACATAAGCGACCTGGCGCAATCGAGCGGAGAATGGCTCAGGGGCGGCGGTCCGGAGTCGGACATCGTCATCAGTAGCAGAATCCGGCTGGCGAGAAACCTGGCTGAGTATCCCTTTGTCAATCAGGCTGGTCCGGCGGAACGCCATGAGATTGAATCCACGCTTGAGCAGGCGATTACCGGAATCCGCAAGCCCAAGCTGGAGTATTTCAGTGTCGATGACTTCTCATCGCTTGATCGCCAGTTTTTGGTTGAACGGCAGTTGATCAGCCGTGAGCATGCCGAAGGTGAAGGCGCGCGCGGTGTGGCCATTGACGCCAGCGAGCGAATTAGCCTGATGGTTAATGAAGAAGACCATCTCCGCATCCAAGTGATGCACAGCGGTTTGGATCTGGACGCCGCCTGGAAAGAGATCGACAAAATCGACAACGAGATCGAGCGGCACGTCACCTATGCGTTTGATCAGCGTTTGGGTTACTTAACGGCATGCCCAACTAACGCCGGAACAGGCATGCGCGTCAGCGTCATGTTGCACTTGCCTGCGGTCGCGCTGACGGAACAGGTGGAAAAAATCTTCCGCAGTCTGCAAAAGATCAACGTTGCCGTCCGCGGCTTATATGGCGAGGGATCACAGCCTGCCGGGGACTTCTACCAGATCAGCAATCAAATCACGCTCGGACGAGATGAAGCCAACCTGATTGGTACCGTCGCCGATGTCGTACCGACGATCATACAATATGAACGCAAGGCGCGCGCGTACTTACAAGAAGAGAAGCGTGAAGTACTGCATGATCGCATTAGCCGCGCGTACGGGATTTTGCGAAACGCCCAAACCATCACGTCAGAAGAAACGATGCACTACCTTTCGCGTGTGCGGATGGGCATCAACATGGGCCTGATCAAAGATCTGCAGATCCCCACCGTCAATGAGTTGTTCATTTACACGCAGCCAGCGCATCTGCAAAAGATGAGCGGCAGTGAGATGAACAGCGCAAATCGAAATATCGAACGGGCGCGTTACCTACGAGATAACCTCAACGGCGGTGAGGCACCATCCGGAAACGGTGGAGACCTTATCTAACCGCCTGAGTTGTCTCTTCTTTGTTGCGGAGCTTCTCGTTGTGGATGCGATCGCTCTACGCGTTCCGCACGGGCCGAACAACGATCCGCGACCCTTGAACTTTGGCGATGACGATTTCGTCACCTTTTTCTACCGCGACACCATCAGTCACGACATCGTACATCTGCCCTTGGATGAGTACTTTGCCCGAGGGTCGTAGAGAAGTTGCCGCCGTGCCAGTCTCACCCACCAGGTGCGAATAGACGGCGACCGATTCCCGCTCTTGCTGCACTTGAGTGTCCGCCTCCGGAGGATTGAGCACCAAACTTCCGAAGCGGCTGGACTTTGGCAGATATCGTCGGACGAGTGCAAAGACTGTCACGGTGCCGACTCCCGCTGATGCGACAATAAACAAACTTCGTGTCAGTTCGTCGAGCTGTGCACCGTCGGTGAAGTCGCCCTTGATGGATTGCATGGCCATCACCAGCGACGCGACGATCAAGATACCTCCGCCAACGCCAAAGATCCCCACCCCGGGAATGACGAAGACTTCCAGCAGCAAGAAGATCAGCCCGGCGACAAACAGCAACACTTCCAGCCAGCCTGCCGTGCCATCCAGATAGTTACCCCAAAAGAACAGGAGAAAACAGATGCAGGCGACGAACCCCCCGATGCCGGTGCCGGGAGATTGCATTTCGATAAAGAAGGCCGAACCGCCAATCAACAACAATGCCCACATGACGCCTTCTTGAGTCAAAGCGCTCACCAACGTGTCTAACCAGGTTGGCTGGATTGATTCGGGCTCTGTATCAAGCCCATACAACGCGCGGAGCTCAGGAAAACTGCCGACCAGTTCCGTAGCGATTCCCAACCGGTAAGCGTTCTCCGCATCCAGCACCAATGGGAGGTTGTCTTCTGTGATGGGGTTTCCTTGTCGCCAAACATCAGGGTTGGGAAGCGCCGCCCAGTCTGATACGCCGAACGCGGCGAGCCGTCCGTCCAATTGGTGTTGGTATTCATAAACGGTGACGCTACCGTCAATCATTGCCGCCATGACGGAGTGCGGCCTGCCTGTGGCGCGCGAAATCCCTTTCAATTCTTCAAGCTTGATGCGGAGTTCCTCTGACGAGAGACCAGGGATTTCACCTCCCAGCTTGGCGTCGGGGGCCATCAACAAGTGGTTGCAAGCCATCGCGATGAATGCCGCGTCACCTTTGGCCTGCCGGCGAACAAAGGCCACGGTGCGCCGCTCATTTGTAGGGAGTTTGGCGATGTAGTTTGCCAAGGTCTTGCTAGCGTCCGGGGCTCCTCCAGAGCTATTGACGATCAGGATGATCAGGTTCGCATCCTTTTCATCGATCGCTCGTTGGATGCTACGTTCCACCTGCCCGATGAACCTTGGTGTCAGCGGCTCTTCCAAGGTGACTTTGACGGCACGCAATCCGCTTGCGAGGGAAATGTCCTCTTCCATCGCCATCACAGGCAAGGAAAGTGCCATTGCCAGGCCGTTTCGGTCTTCAACCAGGTGCTGCACAAAACCGGCTTGAAAACCAACGTCGCCGGTGAAGAGTCCATATTCGCCACGCTGGATTGTGGGTGACTCCGCCCGGATGGCTTCTTCTTCGTTTTCGATCTGTTCTGCCTGTTCGGCGGTGGCGTACTTTCGGCCTGTGACCGTTTCGATTTCCCAGATTTGCAACGCCGGGTCCAGCATACCTTGAGCGATCGCGGCCGGGACATTTCGCCTGGCATTGGCGATTTCCTCGTAGGTTGCCAGCTTGGACGCCGCGATGACGTTGTCGTCAAGGCCGGCCTCGCCAAGTTGTGCTTCCTTGGACATGGCAATCTGCTCGCATGCCAATGCAACCAGCACCGCATGGCCGGTGAGCTTCTGCGGGTTTCCCTTCCCATCTTTAGGAATGTAGGCAACTGTCTGAGCGGAAAGCTCTGTGATCGCCTGCGCCAAATCTCGCGCAGCACCAAAAGATGCTGGCCCAGGCTCAATCTCGAAGACGATCACCGCACGCCCACCTTCCTGGGCGACCCGGGACTCAAAACTCTTGGCCTGGCGGATGGCTCTTTCCACGATGGTTGAGGAAATGGGCGAAGGAATCCGAACCAACCGACCTTGAATTGCCGCAGGCTCTGCATTCTGCCTGGCGTCATTGTTCTGAGCGAGCGTGGCCGAAGTCAAAGTTATCGCGAAAACGGCGACGATCGCACGGTAAACGACCGCACAAGAACAGCATCTTGGGAAGCGCGGCGCTGACATCAAGTTCCTCGCCCAGGGCGGACTCTTTTTGACTCATTCCCTATTCTGCGACTGAGAGCGCAACTTCCCGCCAATGATGGGCGGTGAATGCCTACTCGCGACCTGCCTCCAGCTTCAGGCACGATAAACGCTCAAGCCACAGCCGACAAATTATAGGTCTTGCCGGCGCAGTGAGTCAATTTTGCCCAGGAGGTGCAGGAGCGCGCCACATGGGGAATCCAAAGCGAACTGGTCAGACGGTGGACTGGAAAACGGCGGGAAGTTCAAACGGGACAGCTTGTCCTCTGAGATTCAAGCGGTTGCCGAACAACTTGCTCTGCATGCAACATAAACATTTGCTTGACCCAACCCAGGAAAGCAAAGCGGAAGTGCATGGGAATCGAACCCACCGGCGACAAGGTTGACTCGCCGCCCGCCGGTTTTGAAGACCGGGGCCGCCACCAGGCGTACAAGCACTTCCGGCGCGGGGTTTCAAAGCGGACGCAACTCGCTTGACATCCGCCTGGTAACCGCAACCGTGTTA
>JALCBR010000177.1 GCA_028066245.1 Pirellulales bacterium
GACCATCGCTGTAGTGAACGTGATCGACAATTCCTCGGTGTGCTGAGCAACCTGCGGCGGACACGAAGATAGTGGCAGCAATCAAGAGAGTTGCCGGTCGCGCGCAAAGTAATAAGAAACAAGAATTGCATTCAGCCTGGACCCCCGAATATGCTTCACGTGTTGATGCTCATCGGTCGATTCTTCTCTCGCGACGCGTTGGAACCGGTGCCGGCTTTTCAGTTCGACGATCCGTCTTTGAAAGCACAGGAGGATTTGACGAGTCACTTCCGAAGGCCGAAGATACGGAATATATGATCCGGCTTTCGCGAGATTGTGACTTTGTGGCAGTACCGGATGTCTTAGTCAAGGTCCACGTACACCAAGGACCTAAGCTCACGGCCTATGACAAAGGGATGGCAGAAGCCTACGAGCGGATCATGGAACTGCATTCGGACGCGATCGCGAGCGACAAGACCACCCTAGCAGCATACCACTACAAGATGGGTTGGCTTCAGTACCATTCAGGAAACAAGCGAGCAGCCCGTCGGCATTGCCTTTCCGTGTTGCGAATGCGACCAACGCACGCGAAGACGTGGGTCATCATGGGTATGTTTGAGCTCCTTGGACAACGCTTAGCGGGAAGATTGCATCGCTCTGTTTCGTATTTGTGGCAGAAGAGGCGTAAAGGGTGACTTGTTCTGCTGCACGAAGCGTCCACGTGTGGAAGGTGCCGCGAAACTGTGACGAGGACAAGGAAGCACGTGTCTGTAATTGTGTCCGTGTATGAGCGAGTGCATTTGTTGCGATGTGCACTATCAAGTGTCATGCGCCAGTCGCATCCGACGTTTGAGGTTGTCGTTGTTGACGATGGCTCTACTGAGGACATCGCGCAAGTCGTGACCGCAATGAAGGATTCTCGAATCTCATATTACCGTCAACAAAATACGGGCGTGTCGGCAGCGCGCAATGCTGGAGTTGCCAAGGCAGTGGGGGAATACGTTGCGTTTCTGGATAGTGACGGCGAGGGATGTGCGAATTGGCTTGAACTGCTATGTTCTGGATTTGATGAGCCAAATGTTAGAGCAGTATGTTGCGGTTTGGATTGGCAGCTGCCAGATATGGCCTGGAAGTCGGTGATGCCACGAAACCTAGAGACTGTTTCAAAACCGTTGAGTGCCATGTGGATGAAGCAGACATACACCAGTCCGACATAGATGAATGGGTAGTATGCCCAGCGTGTGGCCAGGCCGCGGTAGCAGTGGAGCCAAGCATTGGTGCGTTCCACGATCCAACGATGCCGGTAACGTCGCAGTCGGCGGGCGTCATTTCGCGAAGGCTTCACGCGGTTGCTGCGGTGAGGAATGATCGGCAGGAAGCCCGCGGCTTCCAGCTCATCGCGAAAGGCGTCGGAGTCATGCCCTTTGTCCGCGATCACTGGCAGACCTGCTGGCAGATCGAGCGGAACATCTGCAAGGGCAGGCACCAGCAACTGTTGCTCGGAGACGTTGGTGCCGGCCTCGGCCAAGCCCAAAGGCAAGCCGTCCTTCTCGACGACGACCTCCAACTTCATGCCTTTGCCAACCTTGGTTGTGCCGACGTCATCGCCCCTTTTTTCGCGCGGATGAAGGTCGCGTCGGCCAGCAACTCGTCCAAGTCGAGCTCGCCTAACTCGGTGAGTTCCTCGATCAACAACGCTTGAATGTGCTGCAAAACTTCTTCGCCGGACCACTCGGCGAGCCTTCGCCAACACGTGCTGCCGGAGGGCATGTCGACGGGCAGATCTCGCCAGCGGGCACCGGTCCGGAGCAGCCACAAGATGCCTTCCAAACACTCACGGTCATCAGCCCGCGACCGGCCGCCCTTGGGCGAGCGGGGATGCTTAGGCAAATGCGGCGCCAGCCGCTCCCACTGCTCGTTCGTCAACACACGTCGGGTCTTCCTGACCATCCTCGGCTCCTTGAGTCCATAAAACGATCGTTCCACCGCCGATATTCAAACCAACTTATCGACTTCATAGCAAGAGACGTTTTGAAACAGTCTCTAGCAAATGCCGCAAAACGTGGCTGTTCTGAATTTGGTGTCAGGTCCATCGACAGCGCAGTCCCCAATAACGCAGCGCGCATTGGTTTAGCTAAAATGGCAAGGCACCATCTGCGTTGTTCGCTGAGAGCACGCTGGAACTCGCCAAAGGCTTGGTGGCGAGTTGCTGTAGCGCATTGTCCCGGCCTTATACGACTTCTGTGGAAGCCTAAACACGCCGAGGAAAGCAACCACAACAGAGAAGCTAATATGTGACGTGCGGGGGATGCTGTAGTTGAAGGTCTTTGCGCTCATTGACACGCTCGCGGTCGGCGGCACCGAGCAGAGCCTGTTAGAAATCATGCGGCGTTTGCATACAGTCAATGTCGTTGTCTGCCAAGTCTACCGAGGAGACGCATTGCGAGCAGCCTATGACGCAGCCGGAGTGCGAGTCGTTTCGCTGGATCTCACATGCAAGTACGGAATTCGTCGTGCCGTGCGGCTGGTTGAGGAAGTCGTGAAGGATGAGCAACCAGACTTAATTCATGCATGCCTGTTTCGCGCCGGCCTTATCGGACGCATTATCGCAAAGCAAGAACGGATGCCAATCGTCGACAGTTTTGTCAATGATTCCTACTGCAGGTCACGATTCTCTAGGTTGTCTCTCCTTGGGAAAGTGAAACTTGCGGCTGTGCAGCGTGTGGATCGCTTGACCGCCCGTTGGGTCACGCATTTTGCTGCAAATTCGCACGCCATTGCGAGGTCAAATGCCCAATCGCTACGGATTGATCCCGCACGCGTGACGGTCATTCACAGAGGACGTAATCCGGCCCCATACTTGTCCAACGGATTGCTTCGAGCTGATCCAGCGGCACTCGGGCTGTCAACCGGCCAACCGCTGTTCCTAAATGTCGGTCGGCTTCTGGACCGAAAAGGGCAAGCTGAACTACTTCAAGCACTCTCAATTGTGCAGGCGAAACTGCCACTCGCGCACTTGGTTATCGCGGGCGAAGGTCCTTACCGAGCCAGATTGGAACAGCTCATTTCGGATTACTCGCTCGAAGGGCGCGTGCACCTGTTGGGACAGCGGAATGATGTGCCGGAGATCTTGTCCGCCGTGGATATGTTTGTATTCCCATCTTATTGTCTCACTTTGGGATCTAAAAACCCTCGCCTTCAGGCGATCACTTCGAGT
>JALCBR010000178.1 GCA_028066245.1 Pirellulales bacterium
ATCGTAGTTTGTATGCCAATTGAATCCAACGAACCTTTCTTCCATGTCGTTCCAGTTACGTGCCTGGATATTTTCCGAGAGCGCCAAAGTCGTAGCAGTCCCATCAAAGATGGCACTGCTATTGAGAGTTTGGCCACTTCCCTTGGGATTGAATCGGAAAACCCCGTCTGCTGGCCCATCTGGACCTGGAACATCCGGCAAACCGCAGTTCAATACAAAGTGTAGCGGAGCCCCCTCGAACTCTGGATTACTGGGACACGTCAGGACTTCCAAATACTGCGGATTCTGTGTGAATCCGCCCGCCGGAGGGATGGGAATGCCATCCGCCGGATAAGATGCGTAGAACTCGTGAATATCTTGTCGCTCCATGAAGGGCAACAGGGTGTAGACATATGGCCGAAGCACTACACCGACACCAGGCACAGTTTGCTGATCCACGTACCCAATGTACCGTCCCTTGGTTCCTTCATGTTGAAAGTTGGCGAGCGCAAGCTGCCGCATGTTGTTTGAGCATTCGGCCCGTCGGGCGTTTTCACGTGCTGCCTGGACAGCCGGCACTAACAGTCCGACCAAGATACCGATGATGGCGATCACCACCAGCAACTCCACCAGCGTAAAACCGGGCCGACGACTTGCGATTCTCTTCATTGTGTAACTCCTCATAGCTCTTCCCCTGAGTAGCCGTCGGCGTACGCTGACAGCAGTGACCAAGGATTCAACGCTGACAGACCGCTAGCTTGTTGATCACTGACATTTTGATCAACAGACCTGGAATCTGGCAAGAAATGAGTGCTGGAAGATATGGTTCGCAGTCTTGCGCTGAAATGACTTGCCCTGGGACCGCAGACCCATTCTACGGCGATTGGCGGTTTTGTGCGAACGCTTTCCCGAAAACGCCCCTAAAGCGTCAGTCTCTGATTATTCCAAGTGGCTGTGGGAAACACCAGCGCAAATATGGCAAATCCTGATAGGGACAGGGGTTCTGTTTATTTTGTTAAGATTTGGTGCTTCGCAGGTGCGGCCAAGATGGTCATGCGACTACCAGAAATTCCCGCAAAGCTGAGGAGTTGAGATGGCGCGTGAGGAACAAGATCGGGAAGACTTGATGCAGGACGCCACGGTCTTTACCGCTCGCGCGGAATGGCAGGTTTCTTACACGCCCGAGCCCGTTTTTGTTGGAATGCGCAGCTGCGGCGCGGCAAGTTTCTATTTTGGCCAGGATGAAGTTTTCCACTTCAATTCTGAGGGACAGCTACGGCGCGGTTTTCGTCGCGGAAAGCTCCTCAAAGCCGAGAAAACGCGACTCATCGAGCTCACGCGGCAAAGAACCGAGGAGACAGTCCAGCTGATTCGCCGGGAACTTTCGAGAGACGAAACCAACTTGGTCATCGACGCGTTCCTTAAGCAAATCGAGCAGTTTGCGGAAGCTCTGGAAAACAACACAGCCACACTAACAGGCGAAATCTTGCCTGAAGATGAGTCCACAGACGCCAGCATGGCCGATCGTGTGCACTCCTGGCGTGTACGATATCCGCGGCCGTGCATAGCGCCGGCTCCTCACAGCCGCTAACGCCGAGGTGGCGCAGGACCTGCTTGCTTGGTTGCGCGGCTTCGCTGATACTGCGAGAGGGCGATTGCTGAGCCAGATTAAGGAAGAAGATGATGGGTCGTGTCGTTGCGCGGACAGGCTTCTTGGTGGTGGCGGTGCTCCTATGCGCGGTGGTTTGGGCTCAGTCCCATCGCAAGCCGCCCAATAAACGCCCACCTCAGCGCTGGGATCAGCGGATTCTGAATGCGTTCTTTGAGGACATTCGTAGCGCGGTTGGACCGGGTGAGCCGGGCACGGCTCCGCGGACGGCGCCCGGCGGCGGAAGCGTGGCAACGACTGATTCCGGAGTCGGCGATGGGGGCGCGACTGGCGGCTTTGCCTGGAGCGAACTCGTTTCTGCGGAGACTTTGGAAGACGAAATCAAGAAGATCGCCTTGGATTTGGAGGAGACTGTCGCCAGTCCAGGGCGGTTTAAATCAGGCCGGCACAACGATGCCCGGCGAATGTTTAGTGTTAGCGCGGTCGTCTTCGCGGTCATCAATGAGTATGACAAGGATGTTCGATTCAAAGATAACTCCGCGGGATTGCGGAATGCCGTCGCCAAAGCCGGCGTCAATTGCAAAGTCAACACGGATGGGGCTTACAATGACGCCAAGGCAAAGTTCCAGCAATTGCAAGAAATCGTCCGCGGGGCGAATGTCGAAATCCCTGCCCCTAAGGATCCCTTGCCGCATGTGGAAGTTGCGGAATACGGACCGCTGATGCAAAGGATGGAATTAGGTTTTCTGGAAATTGTCAAACCAGGCACATCCAGCGGCGCGGAGTTTCGCAGCGCGCAAGAAGACATCCTGCATGAAGCGGAAATATTGGCCCTGTTCTCGCAGTTCTTCCACCACGAAAGCTACGACTACGGCGAAGACGAAACGTTCTTAGGACTCGCGGACGAGTTACAGTCTCAAGCGAAAGCTCTGGCCACCGCCACCAAAACGGGCGACTTGAACGCCGCGCAGTCCGCCGTGGGGGCCATCGACAAGTCGTGCACAGAATGCCACGGTGGGTATCGTGGTTGGCCGTAGCCGCGGGATGCTCAGTAGGCTATTTGCACGAACGGCTTTAAAGACAAATCCGCTACGGCGCGCTTTGAAGACTCCTAAAAGATGCCAGCTCCAAACTCGTCATTGGGGCGCGCAGGCTTGGGCTCGTGCTGCCGTTTGCTTTCGCTGGGTGTTTCTTTGCGAGGTGGGGACTTCTTCGTGTGGGGAGCCGGCGGAGAAGCAGCAGGCTTTGTCGGGAGGATTTGCTCCGGCGGTGCCGGGATTTTCCCCAGAGGACTTTGACGGTCTTCCTCAGTCGCCTCGGACTCGCCCGGCAGATCAGCTGCTTGCGGACCAGTTTCATCCTCCGTGGATGAGCTTATTGGCGGCGGTTCATATTCATCGTCAATCGCATCGTACCGCGAGACGTAGCCGGGTTGCTTGGCCAGTTCCAATTCCTCTTGATAGATCGCAATCACTTCTTGTTGGATCAGTTCTCGGCATTCGGAATTGATCGGATGGGCGATGTCCGCATACAAACGCGCTCGTCCTTCGTCATCATGAGCGGGACGATTCGTGCTCAGCCGCGCGCCGCACTGGTTGCAGAAG
>JALCBR010000042.1:0-5539 GCA_028066245.1 Pirellulales bacterium
CGGGTGGGGAACCAGTGCTCGTTCACGCCGTGGAAGACGTGGAAGACGGGGAGCTTGCCGGTGGCCTCGTCCCGGCGGGCGATGTGGTCTCGCAAGCTGATGCCGCGCCGCTCCAGCGCGAGGATGGATTCTTCCAAAGCTGCCAACGTGTAGCAGAGGTTGGACATGGTCTCGCCTTCAATCAGGCGCTTGTCTTCTGTCTCTAGCACGGCGTCCGACAGGCCGAGCTCGAGCATGCGCGTCCGCATTTCTTCTTCTGTTTGGATGTAAGTGGTTTGGCTCTTGCGACGGATGCGGAACAGCGGCGGTTGCGCGATATAGATGTGACCTTTCGAGACGAGGTCATACATCTGGCGATAGAAGAAGGTGAGGAGGAGGGTGCGGATGTGCGAACCGTCCACATCGGCATCTGTCATGATGACGACTTTGTTGTATCGCAGACGGGAGAGATCTTGGTCCTCTCCGATGCCGGTGCCGATGGCGGAGATCATGCTGCGAACTTCTTCATTGGAGAGGACCTTGTCTTCTCGCGATTTGTAAGCGTTGATGATTTTTCCGCGGAGCGGGAGGATGGCCTGAAACTCCGACATGCGTCCGCCTTCCGCTGATCCGCCAGCGGAGTCGCCTTCGACGAGGTAGAGCTCGCAGCGGTCCACGTCTTTGCTGGTGCAATCACGGAGTTTGCCGGGCAGCCCGCCGGAGGAGAGTGCCCCCTTGCGATCTTGAATGAGCTTTTTGGCTTTGCGAGCAGCTTCCCGAGCTTCCGCGGCGACGAGGCCTTTGTTGACGATCGCCTTGGCGGTCTTGGGATTTTCTTCCAGGAAGCGGGCAAAGAACTCGCCGAATGCGGAATTGACGATGCTTTCGACTTCAGAATTACCGAGCTTGGTTTTGGTTTGACCTTCAAACTGGGGCTCAGGAACGCGCATAGAAACCACAGAGGTCAAACCTTCCCGGAAATCATCACCAGTGGGAATCAAATCCTTGAAGAGATTCGATTTCTTGCCATAGGCGTTGAGAGTGCGTGTGAGCGCGGTCCGGAAGCCGGTCAAATGCGTGCCGCCTTCGATTGTGTTGATGTTGTTGACGTACGAGTGAATATTCTCGGTGAACTCGCCGGTGTATTGCATGGCAATTTCCACGCCGACAACCTGACTTTGTTCAGGCGTGGGGCCGGGAACATTTACGTCTTGCACAAAGTGAATTACGTCCGCGTGCAGAGCATCGCTGGTGCGGTTCAGGTGTTCCACAAACTGGACGAGGCCCCGCTCATAGAGGAAGCTGTCGCCTTCGCCGGAGCGCTCATCCTTGAAATTGATTTTCACGCCGGCGTTCAGAAATGCCAGTTCTTGCAGACGTTTAGAAAGTGTTCCGGCGTTGAATGTTGTCACTCGGAAAATCTGCGCATCCGGCTTAAACGTTGTCTTGGTCCCGCGTTTGTCCGTGGCGCCAGTACGACGAACCTCTGTGGTCGCTTCGCCGCGCTCGTACTCCTGTTGATAGATGTGGCCGTCGCGGCGAACCTCAACGATGCACCATTCAGAAAGGAAATTGACCACGGTCACGCCCACGCCGTGTAGACCGCCGCTGGTGACGTAGGCGCCCTTCTCAAACTTGCCGCCGAACTTCAGCACCGTCATCACACCTTCCAGCGTGGAGACCTCCCGGCCCATCTCCGCGGACAGGTCGGCGTGCCGTTCCACCGGAATCCCTCGTCCGTCATCCTCCACGGTGACGGACCCGTCAGGGTGGATGACCACGCTGACTTCCTTGGCGAACCCGGCCATCGCCTCGTCGATTGAATTATCGACAACCTCATACACCGTGTGGTGCAGTCCGCGCGTGACGGTATCGCCAATGTACATACTCGGACGCTCGCGGACGTGCTCTTTGTCCGAGAGGTGCTTGAGATCGTCAGGCGTATACTCGTCGTTCGCCTTCCGCTGAACAACGAACGCACGATCCTCGTCGTCGCCCTGATCCGCATCCACTGGTCTTTGTTCTTCTGCCATTGGCTTTTCAACTCCTGAAGCGTCCCTGCTTCGACGTGTTTCCGTGCGTTGTTATTTGTTGTGTGATCGGTTGGCTATCATTGATCGGCGGCGCTAAGCTAAGCGAACGCTGGCAATCCCCGTGGCGCGGTCTTGTCGCGAAAACACCTTGCACGCGAGTCTTTCGTGCGTGCCTCCACCGTCATTTCATCTGATCGGTCCGATCTTGAATTTGAGTTCTTGGACACCGGCGTCAGGGGCTGCAGTGATCATCTGTTCCAACAATTCCTGTTTGCGATAACTCATCTCCTGGAGCAATACACTGTTGGAGATCATGATTTCCAACCGACCCCGTTTGAGTCCGCACAGCCGGGTGTGTTCCGCCAAGCCGGGTCCAGCCACTTCCCGCCAGGCCGCTTCCAAGGCTTCCGTGGAATGCACGCGAGCGAAACCCCGCCTGGCGAGAAGCTCGCCTAAGGCGTCGGCCATTTTGGTGGGCTCTCGGCTGCGCATCCTGCGTTGACTCATCATCGGGACAGGGGGGGATCCATCTAACTGTCACGCGCCAAAGGCATGATCACGTAGTCGTAGCCATCCTCCGTGGAACAAACCACGGCGCTGGCAGAATCCTTCACGTACGCAGCCACGGTTTTGTCCGTGTCCAGCACCTTAAGAAAGTCCAGCACAAACCGCGGGTTAAGCGTGACCGTGATTTCGTCATTGTCATAGGCAATCGGCATCTCCACGCGGGACTCGCCCACTTCCGCGGTTTGACCAGATAACACCAGGCTGCCGGGAGAGAACGCGAAATCAATGCCTTTGCTTTCTTCACTGGTCACAATCGCCGCCTGGCGAACGGCCGCAGCAAATGGACCCACTGGCATGTCAATCTTGTGAGCGTTCGTGCGATCTGGAATCACATCTCGCCATTTGGGGAATCGTCCTTCCACCAGTCGGGAATAGATCGTCACCCGAGGACTCTTGACCATCATGTCATTACTGCGTGCGGCAAGCATGATTTCCGCATCGGCGTCCGTGAACGATCGGTCAATCAGTTGCATCGCCTTGGTGGGAATAATGCAAGCACCGTCCGCGGCCGTGTGTCCGCCAATGGACTGCGCCGGCGCTTCCATCTTGGCCAGACGCCGGCCATCGGTTCCCACCGCCACAAGCTGCTTCTCAGAGAGTTCCAGCATCACGCCGCCCAAGGCAAAACGGGTGCTTTCCGCATCTGTCGCAAAGGCCGTTCGCCGAATGACTTCTTTGAGCAATCGAGCGGGAATCTCGTGAAACTTCTCTTCCGCAAACTCGGCGACGTTGGGGAACGTGTCAGGATTCTCTGCCGGCAGGTTGAACGTACTGTGCGCTCCACGGACAAACACGCCGCGCTCATCAGTCTCCAACTCGATCTTCTCGTCGGACAACTCGCGAAGAATTGCTCCAAACCTCGCTGTGGGCAAGACCGCTGCACCCTCCCGAGTTGCTTCAACTCCCGTCGTCGTCACCCGAATGCCGATCTCCAGGTCGGTCGCCGAGAACGTGGCCTCCTCACCGGAGACATCCAATTTGACATTTTGCAAGATCGTCTTCGGGCTGCGAGCTGGAGCAACGGCCGCCGCCGTTTGGAATGCTCCCAAGATCTTTTCGCGTTCGCAGGTAATCTTCATGAGCTTCCCTTTGCTTTCTTTATCCTCTTATTTGAATTCTTAATTGGTAGTTGTAGGAATACGAAAATTCATGTGTTGATAACTCGCTTCAACAAAACTCTGGCGAAAGAAAAGCTCGCCTGAGGTGATGTTTCAGACTGGGGTGTGCCTTGTGGAAAGGCTGTTGATTGCCAGGCGATTGGTATGTCAGAAAACTGTTAGCGATTTGGGTTGGTGTTGGTGCTGTTCGATTTGAAACAAAGATGCTGTTTGTTTACCGGGCGACACGGGATTCTCGTGACAGGTCTCCAACAAGTTTTCCACAACAACGGCGCTGCCAAGATTGAACATCAATGTTCGAGTGAAGGAATCAAAATCTGACTTCCAGAATCTCTGAGAGCTGGCCAACAGCTTCGGCAATCGCATGCTCGTGGTTCTTTTCCGACTCAATCTTTCGGCAACTGTGCAGCACCGTGGTGTGGTCTCGCCCGTTGAACCAACGGCCGATCTCGGTCAGGTTCTTTGCTGCCAATGTTCGAGCCAAGTACATCGCAACGCTGCGGGCAAGTGCGGTTGATTTGCGTCGCGAAGGTCCGCGGAGATCGCTTAGCGTCACGCCAAAATGTCGAGCTGTGGTCTTGGCGATCAACGGAATTCCGAGCTTTGATTGGTCCCCAGATTCCCGCCCCAGAAATTTTCGGGCGTCATCAGCATCCAATCTCGCTGGGCAACCGCCTTTTGGCTGATGGCCGCTTTGATTTGATCGAGGGCTCTTTGCGCGAGGAAGTTGTGTTTGATCGCCAGTAGAGGGGGCACACGCCAGTGCGAATTGTGCCAGCACGCCGCGGAGCCGAGCGGGAGTTCCTTCGGTCTCTTTCGCCAATACGTCCAGGGCTGCCGAGGTGATCTTCATTTGACCAAGTTTGGCCCACTGGACAAACAGTGCTCGCCGCGTCTCTTCTCGCGGAAGCTCCAGGCGAACACACAATCCGGCTTGCAGTCGGCTGCGAAGTCGAGCATCGAGCGATTTGATTTCTCCAGGATGCGTTCGGCTGGTCAGCAGGACATGGCGTCCCGTCGAACGCCATTCATCAAGGAGGGTCACTAGCCGTTCTTGCGCCCGTGGGTGACGTGCGAGATCGCAAACGTCCAGAAAGATGACGGCGTTCTCATCCGCGACATCCAATGCGGATGATTGTGCGCCAGGTCCCCGCGCACTGGAGATGAGGTCTGTCGCCCGGGCGATTTTTACGCTGGCGTCAGGCGCATGGTTGCGCGAGTTCCCCATCGCCAACAAGAGTTCAGCAAGATGGGTTTTTCCGCTCCCGACAGGCCCGTAGACCACAACCGGCGAGAACCGCGGCTGACTTTGCAGAAAGTCATCAATCAACACGGGGACTAGGTGGTTTTCCGGTCCGATCAGATATGCTCGGTCACATTGAGATTGTCGAGCTTCACTTTGAGATCGACCGTTTCTGCTCTGCTTCTTGTTGTCTGTGCCTGATGGAGAGGGGAGCAGCGGTTTCCGTCTCCCCGCGAGATCAGCTTCCGGGAACAGGAAACTGATGACGCGAGGCGCGGCGGTCCCGGATGCCATAACGTTGGACGAAGGTGTCAATTCCGTCTGAATTCTTGTCCATCCTTACAGCGGAGAAGAGAGCAAAGTCCACCTGCGGCGCGTCCGATTTCCGCTTGCGTTTCGGTTCGCGCGGGCCATTTCCAGAACGGATAGGGTCCGAGGGAAATTCACCGCGAAGACCTCCGCAGTGATGGCGGTTTTGCAGAAGGATTTTCCCGCAAAAACCGATGCCGAATTGTACCAGAATTCAGGTTGATCCACGAGGGACGAAAGCCGAAAATCAGCCCCGAATCTTAGCGCGTGAACTCTTGATAATCAATGAG
>JALCBR010000042.1:5549-38780 GCA_028066245.1 Pirellulales bacterium
CGCTCGCGCTTCCGCTTCCTGTTGATCGCGACCGAAGCTAAATCTCAAACTCCCTTCCAGCACGTCGCCCTTGCACCCCATCGCCATCAGGACTGGCGAGGGATCTGTGGACCCGCTAGCGCATGCCGAACCGGCGGAGCACGCAATGCCCGCCGTATCCAAAGCCATGAGCAACTGTTGCCGATTGAGTCCGGGAAACCCAATCGCGGATGTGTGAGGCAATCGCGGCGCCTCCGCGGAATGGATCACAACGTCTGGTAGCTGCTGACACAAATGGCTCTCGAACGTTTCACGGAGTTTCGCCAAGCGGGATTGAATTTCGTCCGCATATCGCTTCCAGATTCGCAAAGCTTCAAGGAGTCCAATTGCCAGCGCGACTGACTCGGTTCCGGGTCGCAACGCTCCTTGTTGCTGGCCGCCGAACAACCGTGGTGCCAAGCGTACGCCTGGCCGGAGGATGAGCGCACCGATTCCCCGTGGTCCGTGGAATTTGTGCGCGGTGACGGTCATGGCATCTACGCCCAGCGAGGAGAAATCCAGCGGCATCTTGCCTGCCACTTGAACGGCATCTGTATGGACGGCTGCGCCGGCTGCGTGGCACGCTGTCACGATCTCTTCTAATGGCTGCAAGACGCCTGTCTCGTTATTGCCGTAGATGACGCTGACCAATCGCGTGGGGGTTTGCAACATCTGCGCAAGTTGCTCGCGCCGAAGCAAGCCGGAGGAATCGACAGGGATCTTCACGACGTCCCAACCCAGCGTGCGAAGTCGTTCCGCTGGCGCGTCCACACTGGGATGTTCGATGGCGGAAATCAGAATGCGGGCGGGATTCTCGCCTGCCAATCCCAACAGGGCCAGGTTGTTGGCTTCCGTTCCTCCGCTGGTCAGGATCACGGCGTCATCTGGCGACGCGCCGAGCAACTGACTGATTTCTTCGCGAGCGTCTTCGAGCGTCGCTTTGGCAGCCCTGCCGGCGGAATGTTGACTGGCCGGATTGCCGGGGAAGGCCCGCTCAGCGTCCGCCATCGCCTGGAGCACTTCTGCGGCAACAGGCGTAGTTGCGTTGTGATCCAGGTAGAGAGACATGACAAAGCGAGGCGTGCAACGACATAACGATCCGGAGGTTCAATCTACTCTATGATGTCTGGCACCGGCTTCGCCAGTGTTGAATGATGTTGGCGCTATCCGCCACCTGCTTTTCTTGCCTGGGGGTGTCCAATGCGGAATAATGATCTCGGGAGGCGGTAGCCGCGTTCTGCGCGGTTGCTTCAGGGTACGCGCCTTGGGAAGGACTCGTCATGAATACGCGGCAGATGAAAGATCGGCCTGCGCTGCTCCCAGGATTCTCATCGTGCTGGCAAACCGCGCTCACCGCCGCACTGCTGCTGGCGTTTTGCACGGCAGCCCACGCACAGTATGACCGCAACCGGCACGGATCGCCGGGCATGCAACAAGCGGACCGCCACAACCCCTTCGCACAAGGGTCAACCGGTCTGCGTTCCGGCTCTCAACAGGGCAACAGCACAACCATCATCGGCAGCCCATTTGGCTTTGGGTACGGAAGTCCCTTTTTGGGCAACCCGTTCTCCAGGCGTCCTTATTTTGGACAGCCGTACGCCAACCCGTACTACTACGGTTCTTACGTACCGTACGGCGGGTTCTATGAGCCGCACTTTCACTATTATCGCCAGCCAATTGTCTTGCCGCCGGTCGTTTTTCCAGCGGGGACGTTGTTCGGCCCTCGCGCGTTGAATCGCTTTCTGTACGGAACCGACTTCGTCAACCCGCCGGTGGTGAGAAACGCCAACCCCGCGCGAAACGCAGCCGCCAATACTGTCACGCCCAACGCCAACAACGCCGCGGCGACAGACCCCAAGTGGGCTCGTGAAGTGTCGCTGGCTATGCGCGAGCGCGCGTGGCGGTTTATCGAGATGGGCGATAAAGCGTTCCTCGAACGTGACTATCGCGTTGCCCGTGACCGCTACCGTGCGGCTTCCCGTGCGGCGCCGCGTGTGGTGGAAGCCTATCTCAAGCAAGCACAATCTTTGATCGCTTTGGAGAAGTATGACTTGGCGCTCAACGCGTACCAAAGAGCGTTAGCGTTGCCGCCCTTGTGGGTCACGGCGAACTTCTCGCTCTCTGAGCAATATGGCCCAGAGGGACAAGCGACCAAAGACAGGCATCTCAATCAACTTGCCGCCGCCGCAGAACAGGACCCCAACAGCCCGGACCTGCTGCTACTGATTGGCATGGAACTCTTCTACGATCAACAACCGGAACGCGCGGCCAACTTCCTCCGCAAGGCGAAAGAACTTGGCGGTCAGGCGGTCGACCTGCCCTCACGCGACGCTGCCGAACGCAACGGTCCCCCAGCGGCTGCCGGCGACAATTTGCCAATCCCCAACCCGCCCCCTGTGGCCAAGGATCGCAAGATCTTCTAAGACGCTTCTCCCACGCCGCCTGCTATTGCGGTTGATCAAACACGCTACACGTCGAACTGAATCGTTGCCCCGACATACTCAAGCGAGCCGCCGCGGCTTGTGCCAGGCGGCCGCCGGCTAGCGTTGGTCAAGTGCTTGGTGGTTTCTGAACGACGGTGTGCCTGTCGAGCCCTGCTTGTCCAAGCTCAGCAAGGTGGGTGACCGGCTGTTGGAATAAGGTTAAACCAGTTCCTACGGAGAGCACTGCTGGACAAGCCAGCAGTGGCACCCGGCGACTGTTCAAGTCCAACGGAAGGGACATCAACTTCATAATAACCGATTCCGTTGAAACAGCGTTTTCGCGCGGGCCAAGCATAAGGGTTCCGACACGATGAAGTTCTCCATAGACCTTGGATTTAGAAACGAGTCAATTGAGCAAATCCGCTCTCGTGTGGAAGCGTTCATGGGCGCAACGTGCGAGGAACGATGCAGCGACTATCGAGGGGGTGACTACCTCGTTTGTAGAAATGCCGGAGAAGAAGTTAAGATTCAACTAAACCGCGATGGGGATGAACTAGCTGAGGAAGAGTTTCCGGAACATACTGTGTTGGTATTGTTCGATCCAACGACCCGTGACCGCGATATTGAAGGTGCGTTTTTAGCCAATGATAACTGTGCGTTAATTCGGAAACGAGAATACCCGCGCGAGTCGGTGTAGACGCTTTCTCATTTGGCGGCAGATGGCAAATTGAACGAAGGGGTGTTAGATGTGGTAATGCATAACGAAAAAACTGTATTCGCTAAACAACCGTCGCCTTGCAGCGTACAAGATTGCTGAACACAAAGAGTTCCCATTCGTGTATTCTATCAACGGGATCCGAGAGTTGCCGGGCGTTTTACTAGAGGCTGTTTCAAACGTTTCTTGCTATGGGTTTGTAAGTTGGTTTGAGTATCGGCGGCGGAACGATCTTTTATGGACTCAAGGAGCCGAGGATGGTTAGGAAGACCCGACGTGTGTTGACGAACGAGCAGTGGGAGCGGCTGGCGCCGGGTGCCACTGCTGGCTTGTCCAGCAGTGCTCTTCTTTGAGCTTGCCGTCCGTTCTCGCGACCTTCCGCAGAATAGACTCAGCCTCCTCCTGGAAGCTCAGCAAGGTGGGTGACCGGCTGTTGGAATAAGGTCAAACCAATTCCACGGAGAGCACTGCTGGACAAGCCAGCAGTGGCACCCGGCGCCGTGCAATCTTCGATCACCTCCGGACGCTGGATCCGTCGCAACTTGGACGCACTCTGGGTAGATCGTTATGGCTGGAACATTAGAGCTAACAAAATCGTTGTGCTGGATGCCGGCTGGCTGGGTTTACGACAACGCATTAGAAGGTATGGCGGGATTCCTTGATGCCGGGCTAAGAGAGCGAATGCTTGGGAGTTTAACCGACATCAACGGTGGGTATCTCGATCTTCAAAATGCTGCACATAGCGATATCAAATCTGTGCTTACTGCATTGCAATCGTTGATCGCAACAACGATCGAAGCAGGTCCGGCTGCGATGCATGATCCATCTTTCTTTGATGGGTACATTCAGCAACTCAAGGAACTAGAGGCTATGTTGACGCAACGGTTGAATGGTTAAACTTGCTCCCAATTGGCTTTCAGCAGCCCCGCCGCAGTAGCGGCGTGATCGAAGCGAACGATTCTCAACTGCGGCGCTCTCAAGCTGACGACGGCACTGGCAAAGTTAGTGGCACTCGCACGGGTAACGGTCAAGTTCGACGAATGAATGAGATCATTCGCGAGGAACGAATGGCCGGACAGGCTGAATACAGTGAGGGGCAACCACAGCAGCTTGTGTGATTGGACAGATTCAAAATCACACTGAAGTGCAATGACGAAAGTCCAGTCGTCGTAGGCTGGGTTGTCGTAGCGTAACTCAGCACACGATCGCTCACTTATCTACCGATCAACACTCATCAGACATTGTCTCTAGATTCGAACACGGCATGGCAAAGCCATTGGGCACGCTTTCTGGACGGATGATTTAGCACGCCGCAGCAAAGCTCAACTATCCATTGGTGAGAGTGGCGGTTACGGACAGCACGCTGAGTAGCCCCCAGACGATAAAGGCGGCGCCTAGCGTAATGCACACGATGCCGATCACCTTCGCCGGAGTTCCAGTGAGGTTCTTCTTGTTTGTTAGCGGCAGTCCCTTAGGCGTGAACGCTTTCGCACCCAAGAGGATGGTGAAGACTCCAAGAATGATTACAAGCATTGTCTGCCTTCCTACAGCAAGACCAAATAAACGATGAGTGGGACGCCGCAGTAGCCGGGACGAGCGGCACCCGGTGGCAGCTACCAATTTGGGAACTGCCAAAGTCCATGGAAGACTTTGTGGCTTCGACCGGTTGCCGCTTGACACGTGGTGGAGAGGCTGCCCTGGCTTGTGGCATTGTGTCTTGATCGCGTGAGCGGCCAGTATGGATTATTGCCCGTCCGGCTCAGGCTCCCCATCTTGGTTGACGATTGCAAACAAGTGCGTCTTGTTCGCTAGGTACAACACGCCGTTGGCAATGATCGGCGTGCTGTACACGGCGTTCCCCATATTGATCTCAGAGATCTTTTCCATCTCGCGTCCATGCTTGAAGACAGTCACATCGCCGTCTTCATCGCCGATGTAAACCTTCCCATCGACAACCAGAGCGGAACCCCAGGCGGCGGAGAACATATCGTATGTCCAGACGGCCTTGCCGGACTGAGCGTCAACACAGTGGAACAAACCGCTGAAGTCGGCAATGTACAACAAATCATCCTTGATGACAGGCGTGGTGATGGAGCGGTGCATTTCTTCTTCCCACTCAATCTCGCCATCACTATTGATATCCGTACCTATGTAACCCCAGATCGCTCCCGAGTTTTCATTGTCGCGGATGACATCACCTTCTTCCAGAATCGCGGCTTGCAGGCGTCGGTGGGGGACGGGGTTGTCTGAAGCGTCAAACACGAGTGTCGGGCTGATGTCGCCGCGTTTGGTGGGATCGATACACCACAGATGGCCAATGCCTTCTCCATGCTCAGGGTCTTGGCCGGCAGCGAGATAGATTTTGTTGTCATAGACAACTGCCGTTCCGATGATGTTGTTTCGTGTGCCGCGTCCACCGCGAATCCATTTGGAATCTTTGGGATTGGTGTCAAATTTCCACAGCAGCTTGGCGTTGCCGTTGCCATCACCAGCGGGATCAAAGCTGCGAACGTATCCGTCTCCGCCTGGAAAGATCACCTGAGGCTGGCCATCGATCTCGGCAAACGTGGGTGAAGACCATTGACCGTGCAAGATGTTGACGCCGGGTGAATTGTCCGCCCACAGCAACTCGCCTGTGTTTTTATTCAACGCGATAAAACTGGGAGCTTCCGGCGAGGGGATCTCGTCGTGCGATTCGTCAACGCCATTGGACGTATTGACGAAGAGGTAATCTTTCCAGACCGTCACAGAGCAAGAACACATATTGTGCTGAAAGAGATTGATCTCTTTGAGCATGTCATATTCCCAGATCGTGTCCGCTTCATCCTCGGCTGTGGACTCTTCGCTGGCGAATGGTCCATCATTCTCGCCATCGCGAAAACCTTGCGTATCCAAGCAGACGACAACACCACGGCTAGTAACAATCCACAACCGGTCACCCTCCACGCAAGGAGCACAGCAGATGCCCTGAAGTGGCCAATCTTGCTCGGTGGCGTTGACGAGCTTCTCGCTGGAATGTTGCCAAAGGAATTCGCCGTCCGATTCGCGGAAGCAAGCCAGCACGCCGAGGTCAACGTCGTATGGGTACCGCTTGAGATAACCGGCGCCGTTGTTGGTGCCTACATAAACCTGGCCATTGGCGACCACGGGGTTTCCGTACGATTGCGAACCCAGCTTGGCGACCCACTTGATGTTCTGTCCGCTGCCAGGAATCCAATCACCTGTTTGCGGATCGAAATCGCCCGCGTCCCACTTGCTAGGGACGTTTGTGGCATTGGGCGTGTTGTTCTTGGAGGTGGATCCGCCCCATTGCGGCCAATCGAGTGGTCCGGCGCCCTGGGCAGCCACGGACTCTGCGGTGTCGCTGTCGTTCAGTTTTTCTTCTGTGACGATGTCTTCTGCAGGATGATCGTCTTCTGCAACGTCAGCGGATTTTCCATCGGCGTTGCCCTGTTCGTCGCTGGCGACTGTGTCACTTTCGGATTCGTTAGCAGTTGTTTCCTCAACATTGGTTTCATTCGCG
Organism: Pirellulales bacterium; assembly: GCA_028066245.1. Taxonomy (GTDB): domain Bacteria; phylum Planctomycetota; class Planctomycetia; order Pirellulales; family S012-138; genus CALJLD01. The sequence continues at coordinate 12,229 of JALCBR010000042.1, forward strand.
GGACCAGTTTTGCCAGACGGGGAATCAACTTCTTGGGACTTGGAATTCTGGGCTACACCAGAGCCTGGCTCCTTCGCCGTGCTGTCTTCGCATCCCGCAAGTGCGAACAGCAGAACAAGGCCGGTTGATAACGTCAAAACGGTTTGGCTCTTCACAGCGACGTTCCTCTTATAACCAGTGGGAGCCCGGTGGTGGACTGTTTGATTGGTTGAGCGAGTAGTTTGGAGTGACCAGCGAATTTCGCCGGCATTGTTCAAGTACCGTCAAAGCGTTCAGGCAAAGACGTTGTACAAAATGGCATCAAGACACGCGAACACAGGCTGGGTGACAGTACGGTCATGAGCGTTCCATCAGAAACGAAGGAACGTAAGCATTTGGCAGGTCTGTAAGGATACGCCACGTGGTGAGAGTGGGCAAGGAACCGATGCTCAGGCTCAGTAACGCTTACAAACGAAAACGGAAGGAAATTGCCACGAGGCTGTGTTTGTACAGGCGGGAGCGGAGCTGCCAAAATGCACCACGATCGATGAGTCTTGCTGGACCGCGGGGGCGGGAGAACCATACCAAGAAAGGCGCCTTTGGTACCGGGCCAACGGTGCTACGCTGCTAGCGTTGTCTTACGATCCCGCACTTAGTCCAACACTGCCCGATGCTAAACGATCTCTTTGGTGGGGTATATTTCCCCAAATTTGCCTAGACGCTGAAGGCGGAATACTTGCCACAATGCGAGTTCTGAACCATCTGGGCAAAAGCCAGTTCGAATCTTCAAGGGGGCAACTCGCAGTCGCCGATACCGTTGTTGTTCCCAACCTCTGGGAGCTTTGCAAACACGAATGCGCCAGGGCATCCGAATCGGCTTTTCGGGTCAAGGATTGGCTCGACGGATCTGGCGGAGTGACCGAGTGAACGAGGATCGATCGCACGCTTTCTGTTTCGGCCCGACCCAACGACCGATACGTTCAACATCCCACTTGGATGTGTGAACGGCAACGGTTGGAGTTTTCCAGACGGCCTTGGCTCACGCCCAACGAGACAGTCACGTGTGTCCTGCAGGTCGAGAAATCCGTTCCATGGATGAGGAGACGTCTTACCATGAAATTTAAGCTTTTGGTTGGAACGCTGATCGTCAGCGCCAGCATGTGTACCCAGAGCTATGGTTTCGACCTTCTGGGCCGGATGTTGGGACTGAACTATCACGGCGGCGGCTGCTGTGAACCCAGCTGCTGCGACACTGGCTACACTGGTTGTGGCCACGACTATGGCTGCGGCTACGACAGCTGCTGCGATCGCGGTCACGGATTGTTCGGCGGCTTCAAAGGCCGTCACCATGGTGGTTGCTGCGACCCATGCGGATACGATCCTTGCGCCTGCGGCCATGACTATGGTTGCGGTTACGACAAAGGTTGCGGCTACGATCACGGTTGCAACACTTGCAACACCTGCGATCCGTGCAACACCGGCTGCAAGCGTCGCTTCAGCCTGTTCGGTTGGCTGTTCGGTGGCCACCGTCGCGGTTGCTGCAACCCGTGCGACACCTGTGGTTGCGGTGGCGATTACCACTATGGCCCCACGGACCTGCCCGCCGGCGATCAAGCCGCTCCGGTCCCGCCGGCCCCGGTTGTTGATCCTTCCGCTTCGGCCCGCTACCCGATGTATATCCGTCCGGCCAGCCGGATCATCCGGAACTAATCCACGGTCGTCCCCGTCCGTTGGAAAACTCCGCCGCCTGGAGCGAACTCTCGCTCCAGGCGGTTTTTCTATTGCGCGAGTCAAAGCCGTTGGAGCCAGGCCCGCGAACGCTGACGGCCCCACATGGAGATTGTCACAACCGCTTGCGTGCCACGTTTCAGTTGGCGCGCCTGATGTGCGTTCTCCGTTTGAGCGACTGAACAGACCGCAGCGCCAGTCGCATAAGATACACACACGTGGCCGCACAGCTTAGTTTCCGCTGTTGCGGGCGGAAGCTGTCGATTCAATCGCATCCAAGATTGACGAAAGAATGGAGATCGTTTCGTCATCAGATGTGCTGCTGGCGTTGTAGCGATCATACTGCCGCATCACTTGCGTGGACGTCAGCAACACGCCGTGCTGGCTCAAGCTGGCGGCAAATCCTACGGCAGCCTGACGGCGCAACTCCGCAGGCAGCGGAAGCGTACTGGCGTAATCGACCAACGCGGTTTGCGATTCCGGCAGCCCACAGGCGGCCTGGAAATTGATCGCGGCAGCGGCCAACTCAGGAACGTACATCGCCTGCTGTGCAGCTTTGGCCTCGGTGAGCGGATCGAACAAGACCTTGTCACCTTGGGTCAATTGTGTAAGCCATGCCAGCGAGTTGTTGGCGTACGTGATGCGTTCTTCGTCCGAGAGCGGCGCGATCTCGGCGGAAGTCAAAAGATTGGCAAGTTGTGTGGTGAGCACTTCTTCTGATTGGGGCCGCATGAGCGCTGTTGAACTGGCGTAACGCCGCGTAAAGTTCTCGGCATCTTCCAACCGGTCCACAGGCGCCATGAAGCCGATGGGCAAGGCAGCCGACCGCGGGTCTTTGCGGAGTTGCTGGACGACCAGGTCGATATCGGCATTGGGGAGCGTGATGTCAAACAACACCGCCTGATAGTCTGGCGAAGAGAACGCTTGGCGGATCATATCGCGCGAGTAGTTGGCCGTATCCGCCTTCAGGCCGATCATGCGAACCAGTCCCGCCAGTTGCTGCGCGTCAATCATTCGCGTGTCTGCGATCAACACCCGCGGCGCGCCACGCGTGGCGGCAAAGTGCCCAAGCGTGTGGATCACAAAACTGCTGCCAGGAAAGGAAATCTTCGGCTGCAACCGCAAGATAGCGTTTGCCGCCGCGTAGCGGACGCGCGGGTCGGGGCTCGCGCAAGCTGCCGCCAGCGGGGCCACGTCTTGCCCGCCGATGTGCAACAGTCGCTGGTCGCCGGATTCGCCCAGTAAGTTAGCCGCCGCCCAAGCGGACAGATGCCGCCCCTCATCCAAGGCATTTTCCAAAGCAGTGCTCAGCGCTGCCGGGCCAAGCTCAGAAACGTCGCCTAGGGCAACCTCGCCTGCATCCAGGGGAGAAGTCGTTCCCCGCTCAGATGCGAATGACTGGAGTGTTGCGTTGACGTAGAGTGTGGTTGCCTGCTGGGAGCGCGGCAGGATCTCATGCAGTTTCTTGGAGAGCAGCGCAGCAGCGGCGTAGGACGCTTGCAACTGAGAGTAAGTTTGAGCAGTCACAGTCTGGTCTTCCACTGACCAGGACCACAAGCGCGTGTCTTCACCAGTGTGGTTCCGCCAGACCGGCTTGCCCAGATAGAGTTCCCTTACCTGAGCGTACAGATGTTGGGCGACTTGCTGTGACGTGAGATCCCTCGCCAATAACGAGTTCAACGCACGGTCTGTCGCTTGACGGACAGCTTGATCGTCGCTGGCCGTGCCCGGCAGGAGAAACTTGATCGTATCGGCAGAGCGAAGCTGCGTTAAAACGTTGGCGGCAGACATCTGCACGTGAGGCTTAGGGCAGTCCAACGCACCGCACAGGGGCGCCACGGCGTGCGATTGTAAAGCGGCCAACGCTGTTTCCAGTACGTCGTCATCGATCACGGCATCGCCAGGCGTGCCCGATGCCGCGGCGCGATTTTCGTCAGCGAGAAGACCTATCAACACGGCCGCGGCTTCCGCCTCACCATGTCGCAGTTCGGCCATCGCGCGGAAGCGAGTCTCAGCATCAGCACTTGCCAAATCGGCAGCCACGCCGGTCAGCCGAGCAGGATCATGCGCAACACGATCGGCTGTCGCCAACATCGTGCGAGCAAACTCGCCAGCCTGCGGTTGCAGCACGTCTGAGCGGCCAATCTTCAACACGGCCGCGGCGCCAAACTTCTTGTGAAGTTCATAGACGGTGATGTCATCCAACTGACCATTGGCCAGATCATCCAGAAACGGCGCGGCCACATTTGGGCTGCCCAAGTCAATCAGCGTGACAACCGCCTGCAGCTTGCGCTCGGGAGTGTCCGGATTGGATTCCAAGATCGCCAGCACGGCCGGATCAGTCACGGTCGGAGGTTGCTGTTGATTGGCAATCGCCGGCGGCCGCTGGCGGTTGACTGGCGAAGCAGCCGTCATCATTGAAGCGGTGGCCACTGACGCAGATACGGATTCCGCAGGCGATGCCTTCATGGGAACTAGCGGGGGTGATTCCGGCTCCGGCGTCGTCCCTTCGCCCAAGGGCGAAAGCAACATCACCACCACGATCGCTATCAGCGAAGTCGAAGCAAAGCGGCTAGTTCGATAGATCAGCGAGGGGGGACCGCCGGGGGGTTCGATCATTTCCGTGCCAGGTCGAAGAGCGGACTACCGTCGTGGCGCCGTCAACCCAGGTGATTTGGGCAAGACGTGTGGCTCGCTATTCTAACTTGCCGATCAGCGAATTTCCTGGGTGCAATTCCAAGAAACGTACAGATTTAACTCAGCGTGCTGAACAAATGTCGCGTGCACGGATTTCATCGCCTCACTGGTCCTTTTGTGACGATAAATCCAAGTCAGTCCCATGCTCAGCGAGGGGTGAATCTCCGAAATTCGCACGAATTGTTGCTGGCGAAGTGGGGTTGATCTTGCCACCAACAGCCTGGTTTGGGATGTAGTGGCCGGGCGAACGCCGGTGCCTCGCGCAAGATGCTATGGACAGCCGAACGACCAATCGGTGGCACTGATCGTGCCTGAAAACCTCAGCGATGCGATCAGCCCGACCGCTCGTGGGTCGACTGTGTTGCTTTCCGATTCAAGTCGCATCGCGCATCGGGACGACGCAGATGAAGCGTGGAAATGCCCTTGGTGCGAGCTGGTTGCAAGCACGCCGGCGTACTGTCAGTGCAGTCATCACCGATGGATCTTCCGGAGATGCGAGACATGCGATCTTCCCAGGCCACCGCGAATCGGCGCAGCCCTGCGACCGCAGGCAGCTCGCGTTGGTACGTGTTTGCCATCGCCTCTTTGTCCGTTTTCCTGCTGGGCATTTTCCTACTGGGCGATGCGGCCTCGAGTTCGCAAGCCGAAGTAGAACTGCGTCTGATAACAAAGGTGGAGAACGGCGCGGTCGGTCGGTCGTTCGATTCCCGCGCGATTGCCCAAGAGCTGGCAGCGGAACTGAGGCCGGACCCTACTCGCGACGTCTCTGCCGACCTCGCGGCGGAACTTGATGAAAACCTGGCGCTGCTTCGCGTTGCCGAGATCCGCTTGGACCAATCGGAGAGCCCTGGTGGGCTGGTCCTCATTCGTTGGTCGGCGGCAAGCAAACTTCAGCTAGAAACCGAGTTGCCATCGAGCGAGGATTTCGCGGCGCGATTAACCAATGCCAGCTACGCGTTCGCCAAGGCGATTTCCAACCGGGCACGGCAGCATGCGGCCTCCCATCATTTGGCCAGCGGAGAGCGCCTGCACGAAACAACTTCAACGATCAATCGTTTGGAACAGAACTTGGAACAACTGCTGGAGAGCAAGCTGACGACCGGTGGCATCGTTTCGCCGATCTCTTATCAAACGAGCTTGCCTGGGATGGAGAACGCGAAGACACAAAATCATCGGAAGCCGATGAGTGAGCCGCCGCCCGGTTTGATGATCAATGATTTCGCAGGCGAGTTGGCATCAACACAAGACGCCGAAAGGCTGCGTGAGATGAAATTGCGTTTGATTAATGAGCGGACCCAGCTCTTGCAAGACATGACCGAGAAGCACCCGGACGTGCTCCGTAAGGACAAGCAAATCGCCTACGTGCAAGAGAGACTGGATGCGCTACCCATCGCGCCGTTGAACGCACTTCACGGCTCTGGCCCGCGTTTTCAAGATGCGTCCGCTGAGTTCGGTTCTGCCAGTTCTGAGCGGGTCGATGAACTGATGGGGCGATTGCAATCTATGCAACAAGGCCAAGAAACGTTGTTGGCCGAATGGCGGTCCCGGATGCTGACCCTCAATCAACTCAAGCAAGAACGGGATGAGCAGCTCAAAGCAGAACGGCTGGCCTTGACCGATTGCGTCAACCTGGCCGGGGCGGACCTGGCCACTGTCGAGAGTGTTCGCTTGAGCCGTGAAATCATTCCTGGACGCTGGGCCCTGATTGCCGGCGTGCTTGTGTTGGGTTCTGTCGTGTCAGGCGGTAGCCTTGTCAGCTGGGGCAAGCGCTGCGCAGCGACGTTCGCCAGCGTCGAAGAGGTACGCATGTCTGCCGGTATTCCCATCGTCGGTACGATTTCCTCCACCGAAGCTGATGTGATGCCTCCGGCTGCGCGGAGCAGGCGAATGTTTCGCGCCGTGACGTTCCTATGCGAGATGTTCCTCGCGGTGAGCGTTTTGTGGGTCATCGTTTTGGCGATTGCTGACGCCGAATACCGCGCACTGCTGTTGGATAACCCTTTAGTGGCGCTCTTGGAAACGTGCGCCCGCTCCTGGCAGTTATTGCTGGGCTAGAGCGTCTCTTTGACCGCTACTCCGCCGCCTGGGCAAACGCCAGTCAAGTCATCCCTCGATGAGAGCCCACGCAACCCTGCTCTCAGGCGTACGGGCGAAATTGACATTGGTCAAATTTGGGGGTGTTTCTGGCGAACATGCGCGCTGCCGAACACCATAGGAGGTTGACGGTTAACATGCTGCTGAACTTAACGTCAGGGTTGCCGGTGATGTTGTCGGTGCCATTGCTGGTTAATTGCTGGCCATGAAGCTTTTGCGCCACGTCCTGGAGGCTGGAAAAATTTGACCAATGACAATTTTGCCCGTACGCCTGAGACATGCGCGGAGACGCCGTGGCACTTCAATCTCGCGTCTGCCAACCGATGGGAGCTGCCGACGAACAGAACACCATCAGGGAGATGTTCTCAAGCGCTTTGTTGGTTCCTGTTCTGCTTGCAGTCCGGTTCGTCCAACACCCGCGATGTCCGAACTCGCCAATGTTGGCACGGAATGTCAACAAGAAAGACGCTCTTAGAAGCGCTCGATTGGCACCGAATACTAGCGCAGGACGTCCATTAACGCAGTAAGGCCGATCCAGATTTAAACCATGCGGTTGGGATCTTTGCGACCGTTGCCTTTGAGCGTGGCTGCGGCTTCCAAACGCCGCTTGAGATCCTCGTCGTCCTTTTCGAGCTTGTCACGATCTTGCTGGGTTTGCAGGCCGGCGCGCTCAAGGAGAGGCTTATCGAAGACATTGGCGCCAACGCTGGAAGGTGGCGGGCCAACGGCTCCCAACTTCATCGGAGAATAGTCTAACTTAAACTTGTGCTTGGCAATCGCTACCTGGTCGCCCGGATCGATCCGCCGCTCTCCGACTTCGACCCGTTCTCCGTTGACTTTGACGCCGTTGCGGCTGTTGAGATCCTGGATGAACCAATAGCCATCAACAACGCTGAATTTGCAATGATGGGCGGATACGTTTTGGAAGCGGAGGACGATGTCACAACTCTCGCGTCGACCGACCAACAGGTCTTTCTTCAGCAAGGGGATGTTGTCGCCACCGCCGGTTGGGACCAAGATGCCGTACATAAATCTCTTTCTGTTGAGGACTTTGCCGCCGCAATGATAGGATGGGCGGGCAAACCTCGCATTCCGTTGAAGTAAGTTCCTAATATCTGTGTGACCGAATTCGGCCGAAATGGTTTTGTGACAACGTCACACTTCGCTTGGAAAAGGGAAATTACCTGGCAAAGTGATCTACGAAAACGTAAAGCTGAACAAAGGGAATTGCGTTGAAGCAATCGGATATGAATCCGTCTTAACGTTGTCTCTTCAACCGGATACGAAACTGCCTGACTCGCGGTTCGCTCTCCGTTGCTCATTCAAATTTATCCAGGCACTTGTGTGACGTCAACGAAGCGCGCCAGCGGTGAGACCATGCAAAACCCCCTCTGGAGGGCCGGTGGTCTACGGTATTACGCCTACAACTTCTTCTTGAGAAACCGCTTTGGAAGCCGAGTTCAGAAGGTTTCCGTTGACGCAGGGTTCACCTGTCCCAACGTGGACGGAACCGTTGCCACGGGGGGGTGTGTGTTTTGTGACAACCGCAGTTTTAGCCCCAGTCGACGGTTGCCCCGAACGGACATTTCTGGACAGATCGACGAAGGCATCCGTCGCCTGAAATGGCGCTATGACGTTGATCAATTCATGGCCTATTTCCAGCCGGCTACAAACACCTACGCGCCGGTGGAAAAGCTCAAACCGCTCTATGAGCAAGCCTTGGCTCACCCGCAGGTTGTCGCTTTGGCAATTGGAACCCGTCCTGACTGTGTGCCTGACGATGTGCTGGACTTGTTGGAGGAGATTGCCGGGCGGACGTATTTGTCGGTCGAGTACGGGATGCAAACCATGCACGACCGATCCCTGGATTGGATGAACCGCGGGCATCATCACGATGCCTTTGTTGACGCCGTGGAGCGAAGCAAAGGTCGAGGTTTCGAAATTTGCGCCCACGTTATGCTGGATCTGCCTGGCGAATCGCGCGAAGACATGTTGGCGACTGCCTGTGAAGTGGCACGGCTGGGTGTCAATGCCGTCAAGATCCACAACTTGTATGTGGTCAAGAACACCCCCCTGGCGGACGACTATGCCGCGGGAAAGGTCAAGCTGATGGATCGCGATGCGTACGTTTCCATGGTGGTGGACTTCTTGGAGTTGCTGCCGCCTGAATGCATCGTCGAGCGGATCAGTGGTGAAGCTCCGCCTGGTTATCTTGTCGCGCCTGATTGGTGCGTTGACAAACCATCCATTCGTGATGCGTTGGAAGCGGAATTCGCCCGGCGAAATACCTGGCAAGGCAAGCTGTTCGCCGTGGCGGGCGCTGCCTAGTTTGCGCGCACAAATAGCCTCCGTGAACGGCCACCCAGCGCGGCATTCACGGAGGCGTTGGCTTCAATCGCACCACTGGCTCTCTTAGTGCCGTCAGCGCGATGAGTAGGTTCTGCGTTACTTGCCTGCGTCCTTCTTGATCAGGTGCGCGACCTTGTCGGCATACTTCGCCGGGTCTTTCTCAAAACCGGCTTTGCAGTTCGGGCAGCAGAAATAAATGTCTGTGCCTTCGTGCTTAACGGTATGCTCCGTGGAGATCGGCTGGCCGGAGACAGGGCACTTTGTCTGCATGGTGAAGCCTTTGGCGGCACTGCCAAAGACCGTAGCGACCTGCTCTTTTTGATCCATTTTGGCGATCTTGCCTTGGCAGTTTTGGCAGCAGAAGTCGACCTCGGTCGTACCGATTTTGACCTTCTTGTCACCGGCGATGGGGCCGCCAGAGAGTGGGCAGCCCACTTGCACCATCTGCTTGGTTTGCAGCAGTTGGTAGTTGACGGTTGCAGCGAACTTTTCCGGGCTGGCCTCAAACGCCTTAGAGCAGTTTGGACAGCAGAAGTAGATCTTCTTGCCATTTCGTTCGATAAAGTTCTCTTCACTCGCCGCGCCGCCGGAAATCGGACAACTGGCGACGAACTTGTCTTGCGCCTTCGCGGTACTGCTGGCCGTTCCCTGCTGGCCATCCTGAGCGGACAAACCGCTGACCGCAACGACGGCAAACAGCGCCAGAGTCAATGTCGTGATTCGAGCTTTCATAACGTTCTCCAGGATTGATATGAACTGATAGAGTTCTTGAAGGTTGAGAATATTCGCGTCTGCCGGGATCAACCGACTGCGCGATCTTATCGGGGCTCTCTTTAAGAACGGCCGTGTCAAAAGAGGTCTGACGACATCACATGGTTGCGCTTCGCGGATATGTTCGTTCGTTTACAGCCAGCGCCAGCATGGTAGTCCGGCTGCCGAACTGCGCAACTCCGCGCGCAGCGGGGGCGCCGCGCGATCAATTTCGCCAGCAACAAAGCAAGATGCTCAATTCAGCGCCAGAGGCGGACAGAGAAAACTGCCGCGCAGACTGATGATGGACGCCCTCAGATTCGTTTTCCACGCTCAGGTGCTGAGGCGGTTTGCCCAGCGGAAAGCGAACAGTCTGCGGTGGTGCCGGCCTGGGAACCTGGGGAGCGCGATCATTCACAGGACGGCTACATTTGCAACCGCAAGCCGGCTTGCCGCCGGAGCAACAGCAGCACTGGCAAGATTCTTCGGGGCTTTGCCCTGGTATGGATACCGTGACAGCACAACAGTTTGGACGCGCCTCGGTCTTGTTAGGCGAATCTGGACGCTCTTTGTGAGCGCAACAGTCTGACTGTGGATTTGCATCAAGAACCAGAGAGACCTGGTGTTCAGCATGCATGCTGGCAGGATTCGCCCTCAGTTTCGCAATGCAGCCGAGCCCTCGTGTCGCACCAATCTGCAACATCCCGGAAATAACCGGGAGCAAAATCATGATGCGCTTCAAACGGCTCATGTAGAAAGATGATCCCGAGGAGTCGAGAAAAAGGCGGTCGGGCGACGCAAATGCCGCTGCTAAACAATACGGGAACTTGAAGGCAGAGGTTTGTTGGTTCGGTTACGGATGCTTGATTTGTGCAGACAAATATAGCAGTCAGGTGACTTATCCAACGAATTCTTTGTTTGACAAGGGAATTACGACGTACCAAGAAACTGACTGGCAGCAACGCCTTCTTCCTTGGTCAGACGTGGAATTCGTCCAATCACGGTGTAGAAGACCTGGCCGTCTTCACGGATCAGTGCGGCATCAACGGACTCGACGATCGGTTCACCGGCCACATTCTTGACCTGGCCAGTGGAAATTGCTTTGTTCAGCGCTGAGACCGCGGATGCATCCGCCAGAGCAAGCGGCTGCCGAGACTCTGGGCACAACAGCATTTTCACAAACTCCTCGCGCAAGACCGGCTCTGGCTCGGAGCCCGACAGGGAAGTGTCGTCTGCTGAAGTTTTTGCTGGCTTAGGCATTGGAGGCTGTTGTGTGATTCGTTCAATGGATTGGGGAATCGCCCCCAAGATAGTCTTGCTAGCGGTGGATTGCACGAGGTGGCCGGGTCAATGCTCCACTTGGTACCCCGCAGCAGCGAGATTTCCGCTGCCATCAGTGAAGAACTTGCGAAATCCACCCTGTCGCCCGACCCGCAGGCTTTCGTGCCTCATGCGGAGTACGGGAATTCGCCGATACCCCCAAGGGGAGATCAGGGGAAGCGCCTCCGGTGGTGGGGACCACCTTTGGCGAATGCGGCGTAAAACGGGACGCGGCGACACGGACGTCGTTACGCGCAAGAAATGCACCCGCAGAACGACGCGGAGCGATCTCATGTTGACCAAGAAGATCTGTTTGTTGGCCGCTACAATCTTGCTTGCTTGTTTCAATGTCGCCGCCCCGCAGGATGGGCAATACGTCACCCGCGACGGCAAGACCTACTACGAAACGCGGCAGAAAATCATGCGACCTGTCCAGCAGACCACGTATGAAGAGCGCGAGCGAACCGTCTACCGCGAACAGTACACCACGACTGTCGAGGAATCACAGCGAGTGATCCACCTGCCGGTGACGGAGTATCGTTGGGAAGCCCAATGGCATGGACGCTGGAACCCGTTCGTGCAACCGTATCTGGCATATCGCTTGGTGCCGCGGACAACCTGGGAACCACGCGCGGAGACCGTGCGCGTTCCTGTCACCCAGCGCAATCTTGTGCCCGCTCGCGTCGTTGAGCGAATTCCCGTGACCAGCCGGCAAATGGTCGAGGAAGAAGTCATTCGCCGCACGGCCGTTCTCAATCCGCCAACAGGAGTTCGCCGCGCCAATGACCCATTCGCAACTGGCGAGAGCCGCGTCGTCCGCCGCCCCGTCATCGGCGGTGTCTCGGAGCTAAAGAGCGATCCACCGCGCGCAGCGAACGGAAGTGAATGGCGCTCGGTGGTGAGATGATGAACGGGCAAGGGCGACATCACCGCCTGCAGCGTCTCGTCGACCACAGCGTCTCCGCCAATAGCGACAATCTCCACCTTCGGTAGGGTCGCAAGACAACCGCTCAGTTCCTTAGTCAGTTCAATATCTGCCAGGTTGACCAGCGTAATGTCCTGGCAGATTTTGTCGCCCAGCAGAGCTTGCAGCCAGCGAGGGCCGGGACGCATCTCGATGACGCCACCGGCATCTTTGAAGACTGCTGCGATTTCCGCCTGTTGCAGATACGGTCGTGCGAAATAGGTGAACGAACCAGTAAACCGCCGACCAGTGCGAAGAAAATTACCAGCGTTCGCAACCGGATTTGAAACCAACGCAACCGTTGTTTCCGCTTGCCCATCATCGCTTTCCCTTACTCTTACTTCTTGTTTCCTTACCTTTCTTCGATTCTCCTCTCAATCACTTCCGGCAGCGCGCCCACCTGGCTCGCTGCCGGTGCGGGGATGTGCAACAGTCGGGCGATTGTCGGCGCGATCGCGGCTGGGCTGACGGTTTCTTCCACGTCAGCCTGATGGACGTTCCCCAGCACCATCAACGGGATATGCCGGTCATAGAGCCAGGGACTGCCGTGCGTGGAGGTCGCACTGCCTTGGAAGTAATACGGCTTTTGAGCAAAGAGCACATCGCCACTCCGGTGGGGGTGGAACGCATGGCGGAAGAGCGTTGTCAGTTCCGTGTCGGACGAGTTGGCGCTGACCGGCGCTTCGCGCAACAAATCACCACGCGTGACAGCCGCGACAATCGGGTCGCGTTGGAGCAGCCAGTCGCGGGTTAAGTCACAGACGAGCACGAAGCCGTTGCCTACTAGCGCGGGATGATCATCCCGATAGAGATACACGGCATTTTCTGTGACAGCCTGGACGAGATGTTGTTCGTCACCCACATCGATATTCAATTGACCGCGCAAGTATGCTTCCAGCGGATCTCGCAAACCCGGGATGTTGTCATTGGAGTCCGATTTCCCTAGCGCACCGCGTTTCGCATCCAGCCCTCGCGCGGCGGCGCGTTCCGGAACGGGAGCAACTCCATGATCCGCCGTCACGAACATCACCCAAGATTGTCCGCCGAGACTTTCATTCAGGAAGTCAGCGAACTCACCCAAAGCAATGTCTGTGCGGTATGTCATGTCCTCCACTTCCAGGCTTTCCGGACCGAAGGCATGGCCGACGTAATCGTTGGAAGAAAGGTTGATCCCCAGGATGTCAGGGTATTCATCCTCGCCCAGTTGTTCGTAAGTGATGATCTGCCGCGCGGCGTCAAGCGTGATCTCGTTACCGAAAGGGGAGCAAGCGAGTTGGTTGACGTAGTAGCGATTGTCTTCGGCAGCCAATACGTGCGGAAAGTCTCGCGTCATCCCGTAGCCAGGCTTTTCCGCCGTACTGTCTTCCATCGCTCCATGCTGGTACTCCTCGGGCGGCAACAGCAGCGTCCACTCCGCGCCGGCATACCGCTTGTAGTCAATCTGTCGCAAATAGCCAGGCACGTCGTTCCGATAGTAATCCGTAGTAATCCACGGTCCGGCGTTAGCCATCCAAATCGCCGCGTCCGCCGTGTGTCCCGCCATCAAGATGGCGGCGCGGTCCTTGATGGCCACGGTGAAGATCTTGGACTTCCCCTGCGTAGCCAGCTTGAGTTGATTACCCACGGTTTCCACCAGCAACTGTTTGGGAGAAACCTTTGAGTCCCGCGTATCGCCGACCAACGTTGCTTCCTGGTCGGCAACGCAGTACCGCGACTCGCCTGTTTCGCGATCAAACCAGGAGTTGCCGATGATGCCGTTGCGGTTGGGATAGGCTCCGGTCAGCAGCACGGAATGGCCTGGCCCGGTGTAAGTGAACGCGTGTTGGTGCAGGCAATTGCGATGCCAGATGCCACTGCGTTGCGTGCGTTTGGTGACGCCATTAGGCGCTAAGTTCTTGCGGAACCGCTCGAAGTATTCGTACGCCCATTGATCAACGCTGACGACAACGACCAGCGTGGGTACTTCCGGCGAAGACGAGTGTAACGGATTGCCGTGCGCGCTGCTGCTGACGTCAGATACATTGTCCGCTGCACGATGTATTGAAGGCGAATTGGAAGCAGAGTACTGGAGTTCAGGCAGGCCCCCTCCGTCAGTAGATTCATCGGGAGAAACTGTTCGTATCGCAGGCAGGTTGCTTGCCGCGTGTGCTTGATGAATGCTGCCTTTGTTCGACGTGGAATTGCTGACTGCCGCCGTTCCAGATTGCGGACGTTCGCTACAACCGATCAGAGCTGCGACGGTCAGAGCAGCGCAGCATAGCCGAGCGTTGAGAACGCTCACCTGTTGCAATATTTGCTTTAATGTTGGCTGTTCGGCAACTTCCATGATCGATCCTCGAGAGTCCGGTATCGCCAGTATCAACAGCTGAGAGCGAAATCATCAACCGTTCATGTTAAGCGACTGTGAAGTTGCGTTGCCAGGCAAAAGCGATTCTTGATTGGCGGCCAAGACAACGTCTTCATCAATCATTGCCTGGAGCCGCTGGTGCATCGTATCGGTGAGCGAGATCGCGGTCTCCTTGTCGCCGGGCTGATCAATCAGGATCGGTTCACCGAAGGTCAACTTGGCTTCCCGCACTCCACGGATGCCAGCGGTTTCCGCTCCCAGCACATCTTCTTCCAACTTGTCGATCGTTTCGGCGATGCGCTCCAACGTGGGGTTTGCGCTCAGATAACCGCTGGGATAGCTACAGAGTTGCACTGCTTGAAATAATTTCTCCACGTCACGGTTCAATTCCTGAAACTTGGAATCATTCGCCAGCGACTTTTCAGTCGCGTCGCGGGCGTGTCCGATGCGGTCTTTTGCCATCGTGGCAGAGTGCGAGTTCAGCAACTCGGCTCGCTTGACGATGACACGATTCCGCAACTGCATAACCCGCTCTGTGGCAGACCATCTTCGCGTCTCGATGCCGTATTTTTTATCCAATCCATTGAGGATCGCTTGGACCAACCGTGGCATCCGTTCCCGCAACAGTTGACCGGACTGGCTCTCACCCATGTGTTCCCGTTCCAGCCGTGCGGTGGCCGCATCGCCTGCGCGGTAGATGCGTTCAACAAGGTCCATTGACTGGTTGGGGCACAGTTCCAGCTTTTGCTCGACCCGATCCATCACGTCCAACAGTTCCGGTAGTGGGCTTTTCGAGTACCGGTACCGCAGCGCGCAGGGGACACAGGCGACCGAGCGCCCTGAACGTTTGACGGCCGCCTGAGCGATAGTTGCCGGACCCTCCCGGAAGGGCGCGACGCGGTCGGCCGTATGATAGACCTCGCCTTCAGGAAAGATCACCAATGGACGAGACGAAGTAGCCAACACATCCACGGAACAACGGAATGCCTGGCGATCCGCGCCGTCGCGGTCGATGCTGAAGCATCCGTGTTGGCGGTATTGAAGGCGAACGATGGGACCCGCCATTTGGAACACCTGCCAAGTAGTCATTACGTAGCAGGTTTGCCGTAGTTGATCCAAGGCTTCAAAGATGGTCAACCAGTCTGCGTGCGTAGGATGGTTGGCGACGATCAGGACGCCCTGTTCCGCTTCGATGGCTTGGCGGACGTATTGCAACCCGTTGATCTGCACGCTGGCGACATTCTCTTGCCGCTGCAAAATCCGCTGCCGCCGGCGTCGCCAAACGCGCATCCAGAACCGGCTGGGCCGCGGCGACCACCACTTTGGCGGCTTTCCGATGGGGTAGCGGTTCATAGGCGTGTTCTTCTGGCGAAGTCCGACATCGAGCGCCGCTTGACTTCCGAGCAGTCACTGACGCTGGGCGACCGTATCCTATCAGGCGAGATCTCGCCCGCGAAGCAACGGAGTCAGAACCCATGGCCGCTACCCGCTTAATGAAATTTAGCGCTACCGATCTCGTTTTGCTTCGCCCAATCGCCACTATGCTTCATACCCCAAGTTTGACGAAAGCCAGCGTTCGACTTCGGCAAGCGGCATTTGTTTTCGCGCCGCGTAGCTCTCGACTTGGTCACGCGTGAGCCGGTCGACAGAGAAGTACCGGCATTGTGGGTGGGCGAAATAGAGTCCTGAGACAGATGCGGCAGGGAACATAGCGAAGGACTCTGTCAGGGAGACACCAGTTTGTTCTTCCGCAGACAACAATGCAAACAGCGTGCTTTTTTCCGTGTGATCTGGGCAGGCAGGATAGCCAGCGGCGGGACGGATGCCGCGATACTTTTCAGCGATCAAATCATCTGCGGAGAGATTTTCTTCTCGCCCATAACCCCATTCCACGCGGACGCGCGCGTGCAGCAGCTCCGCGAAAGCTTCCGCCAAGCGATCAGCCAAAGCTTTGACCATGATGGCGTTGTAGTCGTCGTGCTGGCTCTCAAACTGTTTGACGAGTTGATCAACACCCAAGCCTGCGGTGACGACGAAGCCGCCGAGGTAATCCTTCCGTCCGGAATCAACGGGGGCGATGTAGTCTGCCAATGCCAGGAAGTGTTCCTGACCTTTGCGTTCCCACTGCTGACGAAGCGTGTGGAAGCGGGCGCGTTCTTTGTCGCGCGTATCGTCCGTGTAAATAATGATTTCATCGTCCTGAGCAGCTGCCGGCCAAAAAGCATACACTCCGTGAGCCGTCAAAGATTTGTCAGCCAAGATCTGCTGGAGCATCTCCTGGGCATCGCCAAAAAGCTTCTTGGCTTCCTCGCCCAGGTTGGGATCATCGAAGATCTTTGGATATTTGCCGCGCAGTTCCCAAGTGGAGAAAAACGGCGACCAGTCGATGTACTCTGCGATTTCTGATAGCGGGAACTCTTGCAGGACGCGCTGGCCGACAAACTCTGGTTGGGGGATATCCACAGTTTCCCAATCGGTGGCGAAGCGCCGCTGACGAGCTTCCTCGTACGAAACAAGCTTCCGCTGCTGGGACTTTTGATAGCTGTCAACCAGCTTGACCTGGGACTCACGATTTTGTTGACAGAATGCATCGCGTCGCTCGTCACTGAGCAGGTTATCAACAACGCCCACGCTACGGGAAGCGTCGACCACGTGAATCACGGCCCGTTCATACTTGGGAGCGATCTTGACGGCGGTGTGTTTGGCGCTTGTGGTGGCGCCGCCGATCAACAGTGGCAAGTTGACGTCGCGACGATTCATTTCTCCGGCAACATAGACCATTTCATCCAGGCTGGGGGTAATCAGTCCCGAGAGCCCGATGAGATCCGCGCCTTCCTGGGCGGCAGTGTCTAGGATCTTGTCGCAGGGGACCATCACTCCCAAGTCAATAACTTCATAGTTGTTGCAGCCGAGCACGACGCCGACGATGTTCTTGCCAATATCATGGACGTCCCCCTTAACGGTGGCCATGACGATTCGCCCGCGCGGTCCGCTCGCGCTGGCTTGTAGTTTTTCCTCTTCCATGAAAGGCGTAAGATAGGCCACAGCTTTCTTCATGACGCGGGCGCTCTTGACCACCTGTGGCAGAAACATCTTCCCCGCGCCAAACAGATCTCCGACAACACTCATGCCGTCCATGAGTGGACCTTCAATGATCTTCAAGCAGCTGGGGAATTTCTGCCGAGCTTCCTCAGCATCTTCTTCCACATACTTGATGATGCCTTTGACGAGTGCGTGTTTGAGCCGCTCTTCAACGCTGTTCTCCCGCCAGGCGATATCTTCCGTCTTCGCTGCCCCGGGGCCAGCTTTGACAGTCTCAGCGAATTCCACCAGCCGTTCTGTAGCATCCTCACGGCGGTTGAAGAGCACATCCTCGACCCGCTCCAGCAGGTCTTTCGGGATTTCTTCATACACGGCCAACTGTCCTGCGTTGACGATTGCCATGTCCAGTCCAGCGGCGATGGCGTGATATAAAAACGCCGCGTGCATGGCCTCGCGAACAACGTCATTGCCGCGAAAGCTGAAGGAAATGTTGCTCAAGCCGCCAGAGGTTTTTGCGCCTGGGCATTGCTGCTTGATTTGGCGAATCGCCTCGATGAAATTCACCGCGTAGTCATTGTGCTCTTCAATCCCGGTGGCCACGGTGAGGATGTTGGGATCAAAGATAATGTCTTCTGGCGGAAAGCCAGCTTGCTCGGTCAGCAGTTTGAACGCCCGTGCAGAAATACGGACCTTGTCTTCAGTACTGGTCGCTTGACCTTCCTCGTCAAAGGCCATCACGACAACGGCCGCGCCATAGCGATGAATCAACCGGGCTTGCTCGAGGAACTTCTCTTCGCCTTCTTTGAGGCTGATACTGTTGACGATGCCTTTCCCCTGCAGGCATTTGAGACCAGCTTCGATAATCTCGAACCGTGAGCTATCGATCATCACCGGCACACTGGCAATTTCGTGCTCGCCAGCGATCAGGTTGAGGAATCGCGTCATGGCTTCCACGCCGTCCAACAGCGCGTCGTCCATGTTGATGTCAATAATGTTGGCGCCGTTTTCAACTTGCTGCCGGGCAACCTCTACGGCTTCCTCTAACTCGCCGGAGCGGATCAGCCGGGCGAACTTGCGGCTACCCGTCACGTTGGTCCGCTCGCCCACCATCAGGAAGTTGCTGTCTGGGCGAACCACGAGCGCCTCGGTTCCGCTAAATCGCGAAAGCACCGGCACACTGGTCTTCTTGTGAGGATTGGAGTCTTCCGATTTGGCAGCCAGAGCGCGAATGTGGTCCGGTGTGGTCCCGCAACAGCCGCCGACGATGTTTACCCAACCATTAGAGATGAACTCGCCCATCGTCGCGGCCATCTTGGTCGGCGTCAGGTCATATCCGCCCATCTCATTGGGCAAGCCCGCGTTGGGGTGGCAACTGATGAATGCCGAGCTAACTTTTGACAACTCTTCCACGTAAGGGCGCATCAAGTCGGGACCCAACGCGCAATTCACGCCGACCGCCAACAACGGAAAGTGAGAGATCGCATTCCAGAATGCCTCAACATTCTGACTGGAGACAAACGTCACGCCTGCGTCATTGAACGTGCCTGAGGCAATCACTGGAACGCTCACGTCGTGCTCGCGGAAATATCGACTGATAGCAAACAGGCAGGCCTTGAGATTGAGAGTGTCAATCACCGTCTCTGGCATCAGTAGATCTACGCCGCCCTCCATCAACGCGGCAACCTGCACATAGTACGACTCCATCATCTCGTCGAAGGTGACGTCCCGATGAGCAGGATCATCAACCTTGGTGCTGATTGCTGTCTGCTTGGTTGTGGGGCCAATGGATCCGGCCACAAACCGTGGCTTGTGAGGCGTGATAATCGAGTATTCCTCCGCCGCTTCACGGGCGCAGGCAACAGCCGCTAAGTTGACCTCGCGAGCAACTTCCGGACCGAGATCAAAGTCCACCAGACCAATCGGCGTCCCGTTGGCAAAGGTGTTGGTCTCGACGATATCCGCACCGGCGTCCAGGTACGTGCGGTGGATCTCGATCAGTTTATCTGGGTGCGTGATCGCGAGCAGGTCAACGCAGTTGGCCAGATCGCAATGATGGTCGGCAAACCGTTCGCCACGGAAGGACGCCTCGTCCAGTCTCAGCGACTGGATCATTGTCCCCATCGCGCCGTCCAGCAGTAGAATCCGTTCGGCGAGCAGCTCTTCCAACAACTGTTGTTTTGATGCGGTAGCGATGGACATAAACCTAATCAATTAAGCAGCTTGCGCTGGACGTTCTCCAGCCCATCCGTGGTCCGGTCGCCGCACGCGCAGAATCTAGCAAGTCTGACAAATTATCGCATAGGCGGCTCCCCCCGGCAAGCGAAGCTCAGGTGGTAGCAAGAATGCAAAAAGGTTGTCTGTAAAATGTGCGTCGTCTAGCCTAGTTACCATAGTGTCCGGCACAGCCGGGCAACACGGCGATGACTGTCGTGACCGTAACGATTAATTCTGGGCAGCGCGCCACGATCTCATTCCGTAGCACATTGGAGACAACATGAAGCTTCTGGGATTTGCGATGTTGTTGTTTTCGGGGCTTGAGTTTCCGGCGAAAGCCGAAGATCCAGTACTCGTTCGCTTCACATATCGTGCCAGTTCAGGTTTGGAGCCGGTCGCTGGGGTGCTTCTTAAGGACGAGCCGAAGGAATTGCGCGTACTCAACCTCAAAACACTTTACGAAAAATCGTATGAAAAGAAGTCGATTCTGCATCTCCAGAACCCAGCTTCGGAACAGGATTTGGTAACGGCTACTGGCATTGCACCGCTTGCTGCGTGGCTATTCAAGAGTTCGCTACCCGCTCAACTAGAATCGGGAAGAATTGCACTTGTGGATGGAGCCTTCGCATACATAAATCTAGGTGACGATCAAAGTGTTCGCAAAACCGACAAATTCAACGTCTATCGCGGAGAGGAAGAAATTGTAGATCCCGAGACTGGTGAAGTGCTCGGTAAGCGACAACATCGGATTGGTATCGTAGAGATCGTCGAAGTGCGTCAGAAGCTGAGTAAGATTCGGCTCCTTGGTGATGTGGAGATACCGCTGAAAATAGGAGACACTGTTCGTTTAACAACTGGTGGTCGGTCGGTGGCGGTTCTGCCATTCGGTAATGCGGATGGTGCAATTGCAAGAGCGAGCACTCGGCTAGTTGGTGAGATGACAACTAATTTGGCGAAAAACCAAGTATCGGTTGTGGAACGTACACAACTCGCTGATGTACTTGTCGAACTCGCGTTGCAGCAGGCAGTCATTTTTGATCAAAACACGATTCAAAAAATCGGTCGTCAAACCGCTGCCTTTGCCGTGGTTACCGGAACTATTGAGAATGATCGTCGAGCCTCGATCATCAATGTCAAGTTGATTGAGGTTGAGACTGGTAGGGTTCTGCGGGGCATTTCGGTTCGGACTAAAAAGATCGAAGCCGATTCGGCTGTAGGAGATGTTGACGCTAGTTCGATTGTGCCGGCCGCTAGTGGAGCGATAGCTCATTGGCCGCTAGATGGAAACACTGAGAACGGCATTTCAAAGGAACTTGGTGCCATGATGCGGGGGAAACCCCGATTTGTTGATGGCAAGTTTGACCAGTCGCTTGATTTCGGTGGGCGACGCAATACTGGCTACTTGGAGCTAACGCCTGAAGATCGAGTCGAAATAGTCCGTGACAAAGATTTTGCTATCTCGCTCTGGATTCATCCTATCGCAAATCAAAGACGTTGGCCGATCGCTGGACAGGGCATATGGGGAACACAAGGATGGATTCTCGAGATTCTACCATCGGGCATACTATCCTTTGAGAGTTGGGACGAGAATGATCTCGACAATGGGACGGTGCGTAGCTCAAGTGGTGCGATAACATTTGGTGACTGGAATCATGTCGCCCTGTCGGTCAAAAGGAGTCGAAGTGGCAACCAGACCAAGCTCTTCGTCAATGGTAATGAGGTGGATTCTGGTAATGTTCGTGAGGGAGACCTTGGCACCGCCGATTATTATATTGGTCGAATGCACCAAGACTACTTTCTCGGTCGCATTGACGAGATCTGGGTTTTTCAGTCGGCGTTAACTTCAAATCAGGTTCGTGAGTTGGCTACTGACAAGTACTGAAGCTGACGGATGTGGCGTACCGTAAGTGCGTCAGTAGTTGAGTGGTGGACGTGCTTCGAGCGCTCGCATTATCGAAGCCCGTTGCGGAGACCGACCGGTTTCGCAGGGAACTCTGCGGTCGCTCACTCGTCCACCCGGCAGAAGGCCCGCACGGGAAATGTTCCCATACCACGGACTTTGACTGGCGGAGCGTGGAACGTGGCTCCAGTTTCCGGAACGGCGATCAGGTTGGTCATATGTTCGACGATGGGAATCCCGGCCGCCAACAACGTTGAGTGCACGGGGCGACGGAGATCGCCCACATTATCGATATTCAGGCTGTCAATTCCCACCAGGGCCGCGCCGGCATTACGTAAGTGGATGGCAGCATCTTCGCTAAGATAGGGGGGGTCTTCAAAGTATCGATTCGTGTTCCAATGTTGTGACCAGTCAGTCCGCACCAACACGGCTTTGCCAGCCACATCGTAATCGCGCAACTGCGGTGCAGAGACTTCTCGCCCAGCTTCGCGAGCATCGACAACTAGGCATTCCAGGCCGACGAATTTCTCCACTGGCACATCGGCGAGGTCGTCGCCATCGGCATAGCGATGAAACGGAACGTCCACGTAGGTGCCGGTGTTGGCCACCATCTCGATCTTACCGATCTGAAATTCCACTCCAGGAGCATAATGTTCGCGAGATGCCTCGCGCGATAAAAAGTCACAGACCAACGGTGCCGGCAGCCCACGATACGTCACTAGCCCATCTTCAATCACGTGGCTTACATCAATGAATTGAGCTGGCATTGCGTGATCCCATAGTCTGGTTGATGACTGACGAGGGGTAGGTCTCAATCATCGCCATCATACCGTTTCGTGCCATGGCTCATGCGAACCTTGGCCAATGCGCCGAAAAGGCTCTCCCAGCCAAACATCCTGTTGGCACATCAGTTCTCCGACAGGTTATATTCATACAACCCCTGGAGAATATCATGCAAAACAGTATTACCTGCACTCTGTTGTTGGCAGTCGCTCTGTGCCTTGGCGGTTTGTCTGCGGCTGTTTGTGCCAATGATCCCTATGATCTGCTGCTAACGAATGGTCACATCATCGATGGATCCGGCAACCCTTGGTATGCCGGCGATGTCGCCATCAGGGCCGGACGAATTGCTGCCATCGGCCAAATTGATGAAGCTAGTGCACAGCGAGTCATTGACGTCAGCGGCAAAGTGATCGCGCCAGGGTTCATTGATATTCACAGTCATGCTGAAGACGGTCTGGTTCACGATGACGCAGAACGCCGCGCGGCTCCGAATCTCGTCTCGCAGGGGATCACCACAGTTGTCGTCAATCAGGATGGATATGGGCCGGCTTCGTTGGCCGAGCAGATGGCCCAGTTCCGCTCCAAGGATTTTGGCCCCAACGTGGCGTTGATGATCGGCCATGGCGGCGTCCGGCGCAACGCCTTGCGCAATGACTTCCAACGCCCGGCGACGGACAACGAAATCAAGCACATGGTGGCGCTGGTTGCTGAAGCGCTGGACCGCGGCGCCTTTGGTTTTTCCGCCGGTCTGGAGTATTCGCCCGGCCGCTGGAGTAGAACCAATGAGATCATCGCAATTGTCGGCGAAGTCGCTAAGCATGACGGCGTGTACATTCTGCATGAGCGCGCCTCCGGAGCGGACCCAATGTGGTACATCCCCAGTCGTCATGAGCCAGGTCCGCCTTCGATGCTGGACAACATTCGCGAGTTGATCGAGGTTGGCAAAGTCACTGGAGGACGGGTCGTTGCCACGCATATCAAGGCGCGAGGGACCGATTTCTGGGGGTCGGCGGGAAAGATTATTGAGATGATCAACGCCGCCCGCGCAGAAGGTGTACGGATTTACGCCGATCAATACCCCTACAACACCAGCGGCACGGACGGTTCCATCGTGTTGATTCCGAGTTGGGCCATGCAAGCTCGGGTGGACGACAGACAACAAGACGTTGGCGGTCAAGAAACGCGGCGCCAGCGCCGCAATCGAAGAGGTCCGGCGGCCGCGTTGGAAACCCATCTGAAAGATGAACAGACTGTTTCCAAATTGCGGATGGATATCGAGCATGCCATTCGCCGTCGCGGTGGCGCGGAGAACATCATCATTATGGAACACCCGCGGGAAGAGCTGGTCGGCAAGAGTATCGCGGATCTCGCTCGGTTGCTGGAGAAGTCACAGTTCGAGGCGGTGCTGGCGCTGCAATTGGAAGGCAATCGATCCCGCCGTGGTGGCGCTCGCCTGCGGAGTTACTCGATGTCTGAGGAAGATGTGGAAGCCTTCGCTGCTCAACCCTGGTGTGCCACGTGTACAGACGGAGGCATCGCCGTGCCCACGGATCGCGGCAGCGTACACCCGCGATATTACGGCACGTTCCCGCGCAAAATCCGCCACTACGCCATGACTCGCGGAGTGCTGTCCGTCGAGGACGCTGTCCGCAGTTCCACGTCACTTCCCGTTCAAATCATGGGTATGCGCGAGCGAGGGTTGATTCGCGAAGGCATGCACGCGGATATCGTCGTCTTTGATCCTGAGGAGATCCGCGATGTCGCCACGGCGTTTGAGCCGCATCAATATAGCAGCGGTATCGAACACGTGCTCATCGCGGGGCAGTTTGTCGTTGAGTCCAGTGAATTGACCGGCGCCATGCCCGGCCGACTTTTGCTACGTGAAGACTCCAAGGCGGCCGGAGATGAAGAGCGATAGAGCGTGGGTATCAGATTGCTTTCGGCTGACAATCTTCGCGGCACAAGCCGATGGAATTTCACTAACCCGTCGATTTCATAGCGGACGCGATCAGCGCAAGCAGCCCTGCCACCGCGGCGAAATGTGTCCAGCCGACCTTGTTTCTTTGTGGCGCATGTGCAAGCCAAATGCCGCCAAGACCCAGCAGCCATAGATAGTAGCCAAGGAGCGGACCTTTTAACGCGCCAGTAGGTGACCCGTCATTGAAGAAAAAACTGGCTGTTCCGGCCGCACAGACGACCGTCATTCCACTAACCAGGCGGCCGATGCTCTTGCAGCGATTCTCTCGTGACCAGAACGCGGTGGCCAATGTCAGGTAGGTGAGAATGGTGCCGTAGGCGGATCCCGTCCAGCTGATCAGCATCAGCCAACCCATACTGTGGTTTTGCCATAGCCAAGTGGCATCCATGAAGGATGCAGATGGCATCTCTAAGCCACCGACGAAGGTTTCCCAGCCATTGTGCTGTGAGGGAGAGAAAATTGTGAGCACCAAGACCGGCAACTCAAAAGAAATCGTCACACTGAGTGTCGCAATGACGGCCATCGCGCGGCACAGTAGGTGCCGGCGGGACAGCCAGTTTCCTAGGCCCAACATGCTGACTGTGAGCAATGCTGCGAAGCCCAATAGCGGCAACGAACTGGGCCAAGAGGGCACGGCCAACGCGATCAATCCGCACCACAAAGTAACAATTCCAGTCAGCAGCCTGAGCGTGTATTGGCTCTTCGGCCGATCACTCTTAGGCGCCGGTCCGGCAACCACTCTTGTTTCGCTCTGAACGGCAACGTGTGACTCTCTATTGAGAGACATGATTTACCCCGCCGCGCAACGAGCTTGGCTCGCCGTGTTTCTCGGATCAACCTAGCCTAGTTCGCAAGCTAAGAACCGTTGGTGCGGGAGATTATTCCAGAGAATTTCGCCAGATCAGGCCCGCCCTGGTCGTTCTTCTTGGCCTGAGGCACTGCTAGCACGCCGTCAATTCATCTATGGTCACATGCAGCGGCTGCCTATAATCCCCCGCCGAGAATTCCAAATTCAATAGGTATCCTGTTCCGTTTCGACGGAATTTCGGCTGTTGAACATCGTCTGCGCGAACCAGGGAAGGTGTCATGCGCAAGATCGCCGTACTGAACCAAAAAGGGGGCGTGGGCAAGACCACCACGGCCGTGAACTTAAGCGCCGCGTTAGCCAGACGTGGACGCAAGGTCTGCCTGGCAGATCTCGATCCGCAGGCGCACGCTTCGCTGCATTTGAGCAGTGGATTGCGTGACGCTCGGTTGCCAGACCGTAACCTCTACGATGTGTTTATTCACGAGGCCAACCTCCGTGACATCACCCAGCCCGCAGGCGAGAACCTGTGGGTGATCCCGTCCGGCATTGATCTTTCGGCTGTGGAGCTGGAGATGGCCGGCGTCGCAGGTCGTGAAGTGATCCTGCGGCAAAAACTGCCTGTCATCGATGATGACTATGACTTGTTGGTGATCGACTGCCCTCCGTCACTAGGCATCCTCACGCTCAACGCCTTGACCGCCGCGGACGAAGTTTTCATCCCACTGCAGCCTCACTTCCTGGCACTGCACGGCGTGAGCAAGCTGCTGGAGACCATCAGTCTGGTCTCACAGAGACTGAATGCCCAACTGACGCTGGCCGGCGTGCTGTTGTGCATGTTCGAATCTGGCACCAAGTTGGCCAAAGAAGTCGCCGGCGATGTGGCCGAGTTCTTTGAGCAAGCTCATGACCAAAACACGCCCTGGGCGAACGCCCGGCTGTTTGAAACCAAGATTCGTCGCAACATCAAACTGGCCGAAGCTCCCAGCTATGGCCAGTCAATTTTCGACTACGCACCAACTTCGCCTGGGGCGCAGGACTACGACGCGCTGGCGGACGAGGTGGTGGAGCATATCTTGCCGACCGCGACGATCAGCATCTCACGTGAAGAGTTTATCTCACAGATGGATGCGCTCTCACAGCCGAAAGTTGCGTAACCTCATCGGACCGTGCGATTCGCTTTCGCACAGCAGCGCCAGCTGGAATCAGAGTCCATCCCCACTCCTGAGGTGCGTGTCTCGATGCCAGCGCTCGCTACCCCGCTTTCATGCTCTCAACAGTGACGTCGCCGTCCCGAGGGTCGTACCCCCCGACATCATCTGCCGCGGAAGTCGGCGCAATCTTTGGAGCTGGTTTGTCAACGGACGCAGATTCGCCACATCCAGAAACGGCCGCGGCTGTGATGGCGACAAAGAGCAAGAGCAAACGGGACATGATCTTCCTTCTCAAGAAAGCAGGTGAGATTTCTCAGTCTGGCCAGACAAGAAAATGAATCAAATTTAGCGTGCTGCTGAGAGCCACAGCATGCTGGCTTGAGCACGTTGTTGCTTAAACCGTCTTTGGGTATCGTCGCGCTCCACTTTGAATTGCAACGATGGTCGA
>JALCBR010000043.1 GCA_028066245.1 Pirellulales bacterium
ACCGAGCTTTTGGGTTGTGCGATTGGGGGAGATGCGTTTTACGTTAGGGCTCTCCGGCTGGACAGCCAACGACTGGACAGGGGGAACGGCGCTTGATGCCCTGCTCCCGCCAGTTGAAGTGGACACGAGCGTTGCGGATAAGATCGCACACAGCCTGCAATCTCACCGTCAGGCGACGTTGGCGGACCTGCAAGCCACAGGTGCTGACGACAATGAGGTTTTCGCAATCTTGATGCGGCTCGCGCGAAACGGTCAGGCAATCTTCGACCTGGGTGCCGAACTCTTCCGTTGGAGGCAGATCCTGCCAGCACCAGTCGACTGGGCCCAACTGGAGGAAACGAGCCCCGAACGCGCTGGAGCCAAAGCCATCATTCGTGATCGACAGGTTTCGATCAACCGCTGTGACAGATCCGACACGGGTATTCAGATTTCGGGCCTTAGCGGCGGTCGCGATGTCGAAATCCGCATTGACGCAGACGGCCGACTGACCGGCGGCAAATGCAATTGTTCGCATCATTTCCGCAACGGGTTGCGAAAAGGCCCTTGCCGACACTTGTTAGCGCTGTATCAACTGAATGCGGCCCAAAGGGAAGATGCGAAGGAACGAGCATCAATTTGGAGCAGCTTCATCTTCGTACGCAATTCGGCTCGCTGACAGCGTGTCAAAAAGGTATGCGCCGGCATTGGCAAGATCTAGATTTCGACTTCGCGACCCCACCCTTCACGTTCGGCCGTTCTCAGTACATCGATGGCACAAATGATATCTTGTGCCGCGTTGCCAACCGATTTGAAGAACGTAATCTTGTCTGTGGAAGTTCGACCAGGCCGTTGTTTGAGCAGCACCTCCCCAAGTTCGGCCGGCTGGAAATCACTGGGCAGCATCCCGCGTTCAAGTGGAATGACGAGATCACCGGCTTCCGCAAGTGCCGCGGCGCGTTGATCGACGAAGACGTCAGCCCGGGCAACAGTCTCAGCAGGCACTTCAGCAGCATCCCGGGTGAACGAACCGATTCCATTGATGTGAGTTCCTGACGAGATGTGTTCATCATGAAAAAGCGGTGATCGACTTGTGGTTGCTGCGACGATGACTCCGCAGTCCTTGAGTGCGTTTGTGTCTTGGGTCGGCACAAGCTGACAGTTTCCGTTGAACTGGCCTTGATGTCGTTCGCAAAATACACGTGCCTTGCTGGGATCGCGCGCGAAAACGGAGACTCGCTCCAACGGTATGACGCAAAGGAGTGCTTCAAGCTGCATAGCAGCTTGCCCGCCCGTTCCAAAGAGAGCTGCTTGAGTCACGTCTTGATTCGCCAGCAATCGCGTTGCCAGCCCTGTCGCTGCCCCGGTCCGAATCGCGGTCAGGTATTGCGCATCCATCAGAGCCATGGGTAGCCCTGTTTCTCCGTTGTTCAGCAGCATCAAACCCGTGGTCACCGGCAGTTGTCGAGAGGTATTGCGGGGAAAAACGGAGACAGCTTTGATACCGAACGTACCCTGAGACCTCCATAACACGGGCTTGTATAGCAGTGTGCCGGTGTCATTGTTGACGTTGGTTCGCACAGGCGATTCGATTTCTCCCGAGGATAATGCCGAGAAGGCATTTTCCATGAGTTCAATCACCCGCGACATTGCCAAAGCACGTCGCACATCCTCCTGGGAAAGCAATCGGATCTTCATCGCAGCAGAAAGCCTGTTCGCAGTGGGTCGTTCGGGTCCAGGAAGAATTCATTTCGTCCGGTGAGATGTGCCTGCCCGGTGACTCGTGGCACAATGGCCTGATATGGCCCAAACTTGACCTCACGTACAATTTCAACGTCAAAGCAAGTGCCCAAGACACTCTCAATTCTTATTCGATCACCGCGGCTCATCTCTTGCCGGGCATGATGAATGGTTGCTCGCCCGGAAACACCGGTTCCGGTCGGCGAACGATCGACCTCGCCCTCCGCAAAAATACAACAATTGCGGCTGTGGTTGTCCGGCTCCAATGGAGGCCCCGTGAAAATCACTCCATAGAGGAAACTCAGGTCCGCTTCAAACGGATGAACGATCTCCCGAGAACTTGCGACCGCTTGCTTGATTCTTTTCCCGAGCGCAATCATCCGTTCGATCTCACCGGGCATGCAACGGATGGGCGGATCAAACTGGTTGCCATCCACGTATGCGTAAAATGCTCCGCCGAAAGCGAGGTCGTAACGCACCTGACCAAGCTCAGGCACTTTGACGTCGCAGTCCAGTTCGACAACGAATGAGGGAACATTGTCAAAAGAAACACCAGTCAACTGCCCATCAAGGAGATTGGGCGTAGCCTCAACGCGTCCCGCCGGCGTGTCAATGCTAATCACCCTCTCCGGCTCTGGTGGCAACGCCCCGGTTTCAATCAACGCTGAGACAACAGCAATAATCCCATGGCCGCACATGGAGCTATAGCCTTCATTATGCAGAAACAGTACACCGAAGTCGGCGTCGTCTGACTCCGGGGGAACGATCAGGCAGCCGTACATATCGGCATGCCCGCGCGGCTCCCACATCAACGCCGTGCGAAGGTGATCGAGATGCTCACGGGCGAAAGCTCGACGGTCCAGAATCGTGTGACCGGGAATCTCTGGGTAGCCGGCGAGCACGATCCGCAACGGCTCTCCAGCGCAATGCGCGTCCAGCGTGACAATCCGCTGCCAATGTTCAGGCGGAGACCAATTTGAAGCCGTCTTGAGCATGGAAAAGAACGCTTGTCGGTGGTTGTGTAACGAGAGGACTCGGTTGTTTGGCCAGCAGCCTACGTCACGCTTGTAACGATTGGATCACTCCAAAGATAATGGCGACGAAGCTCAGCGAAACAAACCGCGAAGTCTATCGATCCATGGATTCAATGTCACGGCTTTTCGACGCGAGTCCGTCAGCTGGGTTGGGGGCGTAGATCGGAAGAACTGGGGAATCACCGTATGCCATCAACTGCTCAGCCGGATTGATTGCAATTCGCGCGTATCGACATTAACCTTTACTGCCAGTTCTAATAGTCTTCCGTAAGCCTTTCCACGGCCTGGACGTGATGGAGCTTCTCCGCCTGTGCTCTTGTCCCGGACGCCAAACCCTGCGGTCATCCCATTCTGTTGCGTTGGAGGATTCCATGAAAACTCGACCGTTTGCCACCGCGTTAGGATTCATTGCGATTGCCTTGATCCTCAGTTCCGCCGCCGTTTCCCAAGACGGTAGTCAAGACACGCAACCGGCGAAAGTTGTCGTTTCGCCAGAGAAGCTGGAAATAAAAGTCGGCGAATCGGCCCAGTTAACGGCCAAGGTTCTGGACAAGAATGGCAACGAACTGCAAACCCCTGTCACGTTTTTCTCACTCTCTCGTCGGCAACTTACGGTCACACGGGAAGGGCAAGTGACAGCGACAAGGCCTGGCGAGTTTTCCGTGCTTGTCATGCCAGCTAGTGCGGGCGGACGTCGCAGTGCCCGTGGCACAGGAACAGGCCGTGGGAACTCGAATCCGTTGCGGGTGACAATTCCCGTCAAGGTTGCATTCCCGCCAGTGACCGAGGTGAGCCTGACAACAAACACCGCCAAGCTGTATGCCGGTTTGAGTACGCCGATGCAGTTGAGTGTGAAAGATGAAATGGAGAATGACCGAAACGACGTCAATGTGAGCTATGAGAGCAGCGCACCGGATGTGGCGGAGATGGATCCGTTTGGGAACCTGGTCGCCCACAAGCCAGGTCGCTTCACAATCACGGCCACGGCGGAAAACGTCACTGGCACGTTCAGCGGTGAAGTTGTCGCACTGCCCATCAAATCCTTCAAACTGGAAGTCAGCGAAACGACCGCTCGGACCGGCGATGTCTTGAATCTCAAAGCAATTGTCACGGATGCGGATGGCAATGAAGTTCCGGATTTGCCGATCACCTACGCATTCACGCAAGACCGCCAAGGGCAATACACGTCCTACGGCGGTGCAGGGCAGATTGAGAACAGCGGGCGATTTGTGGCGGAAGTTCCTGGCGCGTACACGTTGATCGCTCAATGCGGGCCCTTCGGAGCCAAAGCCGATGTTGAAATCACGCCCCGCAATGTGCAGCGGAGGCTGGAAGTGGTTGGGCGAGGGGCTGTCACGGATACACACACGTCGGATTTGTGGGTGTGGGAAGGCGTGGATGGACGCGACTATGCCGTCACCGGAACTTGGGGGGCGAACGGAGATGCACACTTCTTTGACGTGACTGATCCAGAAAACATTCGCCGTGTTTCCACGGTCACTGTCGATGCTCGCACGGTGAATGACGTCAAAGTTTCTGAAGATGGCCGGATTTGCATCATCAGTCGTGAAGGTGCTTCAAATCGCCGCAACGGAATCGTGATTTATGACGTCAGCGATCCGACCCAACCGGAGTTGCTCTCGGAATTCAATGACAATCTCACCGGCGGCGTTCACAATCTGTTTATCAGCAACAATCACGTCTATGCCATCAACAACGGCACAAGCTATGACATCATCAACATTGATGATCCCCGCAATCCTCGCCGCGTCGCGGAGTACGAACTTGAGACGCCGCGGCATGCCGTGCATGACGTGTGGGTCGTGGATGGCTTAGCCTACTCTTCCAACTGGGCCAATGGTTTGCACGTCGTCGATGTCGGCAACGGCATCAAAGGCGGCTCACCCGCGAACCCAGAATTGGTCTACAGCTACATTCCACCGAACGTGGCTCACCACGCTGCGTTTCCGTACACCAGCTCTCAAACGGGGAAAAAGTATGTGATCTGTGGTGATGAACGATTCCCATTTGGCCTGTCCACAGAGAACTCTCCGACGATCGCCGGTGGCTATCTCCACTTTGTGGACGTGACTGATCCGGAGAACTGCCGTGAAGTTGCTCGATATGAGGTTCCGGAAGCTGGCAGTCACAACTATTGGGTGGAGGGCGACATCCTCTACGCGGCGATGTACAACGCTGGCGTCCGCGTCGTCGATATTTCCGGTGACCTGATGGGTGACCTCGGTCGGCAAGGGCGCGAGATCGCACAGTTCAAGTCGTTTGATCATGAAGGTTACATTGCCAACGCGCCAATGGTTTGGGGTCCACAGCCGTACAAGGGGAACATTTTCTTCTCTGACTGGAACACGGGATTATGGTGTGTCAGGCTTAGCGAAGGCCGACGGTAAGCTAAGCTGTGATTGACTTCTGGAAGACCATGAGCTTGAGAGAGATCATGGAGCTTGAAAGGAGGCGGCCATGTGGCGAATGAAGAAATCGCCACGTGTGCCGCGTTCGCCGGACACTAGTCGTGGCTCGGACATTGGTGCACCGACTTGTGTGACCAATTTGAACAGAACTCACTTTCGTCAAGAGAGTTTCCCATGAATCGTTTGTTCACAAACTCGGGACGAGGTTTGACCGCACTGACCGTTGCATTCGGTTTGCTTGTGGCCGTTGCGTTTTGTGCGCCGGCGCAAGCCTCGGAGATGCCCGTTGTGTGCAACTCGGCGACAACCTCCTATTACGCCTACATTGCCTGTGAGTCCGAGGATGAAGTCGCGTTGGTGCGTTTGATCGCTCCGGAAAACGGCGCCCCTAAGTTAGAGGTCGTCGAACGGATTCGAGTTGGCATCTATGACTTGGAAATTGAAGGTCCGCATGGGCTGGGGATCAGCCTTGACGGTGAGCACTGGTTTGTCTCGATTGCGCACGGGCGGCCGTTCGGGCTGCTGTATAAGTACTCCACGAGCACGAATGAACTCGTCGGTGAGTTGGAGTTGGGGATGTTTCCAGCTTCCATGCAGGTTTCAGAGAAGACGGGCTTGATGCATATCGTCAACTTCAATCTGCACGGCGGACACGAACCAAGCACGGTTTCCATCGTTGAGCCTGATGCGATGGTGGAACTGGAGCGAATCACGACCGGCATCATGCCACATGGTTCACGGTTCTCACCTGGCGGTGCAAAACACTATTCACTCTCGATGATGACCGACGAGTTGTTTGAAATTGACGCCGTCAAGCTGGCGATTACTCGCACGCTGAACGTGCATTCCGGAGAAGGCGTCATGCGCATGATGAAAGGTTCTCACGGTCAAGGAGGGCATGGCTCACACGACAAGGGGCATGGCTCTGGGCATCAAACGGGTCACAAAGCTGATGCCGGCACAATGCACGACAAGCACGGCTCCACCGGCCATGGCGATCACAAGAAAGATCAGCAGATGGGTGGCCAGCATAAGTCAGGTCAGCATCAAACTGGTCAACATGGCGATGCCAAGCACGCCGCACAACATGGTGGACAACACTCGTCCGGACAGCATGGTGGTGATGCACAGCATGGCGCGCATCACCACGCCATCGCCAAGCCCACCTGGGTCCAATTACACCCGACGAAGCCACTGGCGTATGTGGCCAACAATGGTGCGGCGGAAGTGGTGGAAATCAACCTGGATGAGTGGAAGATCACGCGGCGATTTTCCACCGGCAAAGGCCCTTACAATGTGGAAGTCACGCCGGATGGAACCAAGTTTGTCGTCACGTACAAGTCAGACGCCGCGACTGGTATCTGGGATATTGAGAGCGGCAAGGAACTTGCTCGTGTGGAAAACAGCCGCAAGGTACCGCATGGGATTGCTATTACGCCAGATTCGCGTTTCGCGATTGTTTCCGTAGAGGGGATCGGTGGAGAGCCCGGCGGTGTTGATGCGATTGATTTGACAACGCTCAAACGCGTGGACGTTGTCAACATCGGTAAGCAAGCCGGTGGGATCGTCTTCTGGAAGATGGAGGAAGAGTAACGGAATGAACGCTGGGCTGCCTTCACACGTACGGGTAAAATTCTCATCGTTCTAGTTCGTGGCCGTTCGCCGGGTGAACGGTAAGCCAAGGTCAATCACGTAGCTTATCTACAGACCAAGGTGGCTCGTGACTTGAAGAAGATTGGCCAGGCGGTGACCGCTGAAGAAGCAGCGGCGCCTTGGGAGAATTCTCGCGAGCGCTGGATGCCAAGTCTCCTCGGTGGTCGGCGGAGAGCTTCCTAGAACTTATGCCCTTCCTTGGGCCCTTGTTGAGTCATGGTCAGGACTTCTGGGCCTTGCTCGGTCATCAAGATCGTGTGCTCAAACTGTGCTGTGAGTTTGCCGTCGGCTGTGCGGACCGTCCAGCCATCGGGATCATCGCCACGTGTTCTCCAGACGCCGACGTTGATCATGGGTTCGATAGTGAAGCACACACCAGGGTCGATCCGTGTGCGATCCCCTTCCTGTTCAAAATGGTGGATGTCTGGCTTTTGGTGGAACCGGCGTCCTAGTCCATGGCCTTGATATTCCTGGACGACAGACAATCCGAGCTGGTAGGCATGGCGTTCAATCGCACGGCCGATGTCGTTGACCTTGCCGCCGGGCTTGATCGCGCGAATGCCCAGCCACATGCAGTCAAAAGCCGCTTGGGTCACCTTGCGCGCTTCCTCGGAAACATCACCAATTAAGAAAGTTTCCGATTGATCCCCGTGCCAACCGTCAACGATCGTCGTGAGATCGAGATTGACGATATCGCCTTCGTGCAGTTCATACTCAGAAGGAATCCCGTGGCAGACCACTTCATTCACGCTGGTGCAAATTGACCCCGGAAAAGGAGGCGTACTCCGTCCCTGCTGATAGCCAAGGCAGGCAGGAGTATGCCCATGGTCCATGGTGTATTCGTATGCCAGCTTGTCCAAAGCGATGGTCTTGATGCCAGGCTTGGCATGCGGTCGAAGAACATCCAGCAACTCAGCGTTAAACCGCCCGGCCCTTCGCATGGCGTCCCGCTCCTCCTCATTGAGTTGCGGCCCGCCTGAGGAAAAGACTCGATTCTTGTGGCGCGTCAAGTTCACGGGTTTCCTGGAGAGAGAAGGGTACTGGTTCCCATGTATCTTATCTTGATGGCTGACTGCGGGGAAAGTCAACGCCCCCTGCGCGCGACGTTGTCTCATAGTGCACCGTAGCTCATCACGGAGTGATGCGCACCAACGGTTTGGGCTGGGCAAAATCTCACTCTCACCTAATTGTGGGCAATTTACCATGGAACCGTGGCAGCACGGTGAATTCCGATATCGAAGGCAATTCCAGCATCGGAGAGTTAGGAACCACGAGCCGGACCGGTCATTGAACGAGCCTGCCGTCCGCCGAACTGTCGGTGCCGTTCAGGCATCGACCGAATCCAACCCCGGAGTTAACCGCTGACTGAAGGTTTGCCAGGCTGCCAGCGGAGCTAGCTAAAGAAGTTCTCGCCGTAGAGATTCATGGGCGGCTGCGTGATCACGTCAATATCTCCTTCAACTTTGGTCTGGCAGGAGAGGCGCATCTCGTCCTCATGGCCAATTGCGGCCAAGGACATTTTCATCCGCAGCTTCTCGACGGCGGACTTCTTACCGGTGTTTTCAATCCCTTTGGGAATCAACACGCGGCACGTGCCACAAGCCCCCAATCCTCGACAATGCAAGTAGTTGTCAGGAAACTTGTAGAGTTGAATGCCATGCTTGCGAGCTTCTTTTCGCAGGTTGGCTCCTTGGGGGACTTCGATCTGCTTCTTCTCATTGACGAAGTTCACCGTTGGCATTTCGCAACCTGTTGCAAACTTACGAGTTAGGTGTCGGTATGCGGGGGAGCTCCCAACAAGCTGGTCCCGGACATTGTGAAAGTTGTCACACGGTCATGATAGCGATTTGGCGGAATCGAATCCAGCGACGTCCCATTCGGATTTCACGAATGACGAGGAGAAACTTCAATCGATGGGCCATCGCTTCTTCAGAGCCCGTTTTTGGATGGCTGTGAGCTCTTTAATTCCTGACTTCGCTAAGCCCAGCAGTTGCGTCAGTTCTTTTTCGCTGAAAGTTGCTTCCTCGCCGGTTCCCTGAACTTCGATAAACTGTCCTCGACCGGTCATCACCACGTTCATGTCCACGGTCGCACCAACATCTTCTACGTAGTCCAGATCCAGGACAGGCGCTCCGTCAACGATTCCTACACTGATCGCCGCGACGTTATCTCGGAGCGGTCGGCGATCCTTGAACGGCCAGTCACGAACGGTCGCCAAGCAGTCCACAAGCGCAATGAACGCTCCCGTGATACTGGCGGTCCGCGTGCCTCCGTCCGCTTCGAGAACATCACAGTCGATGGTAATTGTTCGTTCCCCCAACGCTTCCATGTCGATCACCGCACGAAGACTGCGGCCGATCAGCCTTTGGATTTCCGTCGTGCGACCATCAACTTTCCCACCGCGCTCGCGCGGTTTGCGCGGGCTGGTACTCCCGGGCAACATATTGTATTCCGCCGTGACCCAGCCGCGCCCTTGATCACGCATCCAGGGAGGTACGTCGTCTGCCAGGCTTGCGGTGCAAAGCACGGTTGTCCGACCGGCTTTCAACAAGACGCTTCCCGGAGCGGCTGACGTGTATTTGCGTTTGATGGAGATCGGACGCAATTCTGATTGTTGTCGTCCGTCATGGCGAGGAGGTTGGGCTTTGCGTTTCATGAAGTCCTTGGTTCTTTCCGTGGCACATTGAATGGCGTGCGGATTCACATGATAATCACAACGTACTTTTTGTCTCCCCGTGTTCGAGACTTTTGGCAGCGAGACAGACTCTTTCCTTTCGGGAAATGATTATCATGAAAACATCTCGCGTCCTTGACCACTTTGGCCGTGGCAGCAAAAGGCCATTTCGATCCTCCTGGGCGGCCACACTCGCCACAGTGTTTACGGTGAGTCTGGTGTCCAGCGCATCCGCAAACGCACAAGTCACGCTTGAGCGCGCCGAGGACACGTTGGACATCAAGATCGACGGCGAACTCTTCACCACATATCGCTTCTCAGACTCGCTCCCTAAGCCGTACTTTTGGCCGGTGCGGTCAGTCGGAGGAGCGGTCGTCACGCGCCCAATCAAAGATCCGGAGGATCACCCGCACCACAAGGGAGTTTGGATCGCGGTGGATGAAGTCAACGGCATCAAGTTCTGGGGGGAGCAAGGGAGAATCGTCAATCGTGAACTTGAGATCCTCCGCCCCGCGGGCGTGACAGCCTCGTTTCGGGCAACCAATCAATGGGAAGACCGGAACGGAAAGGCAGTGCTGATCGAAACGACGACGTTTACGTGTTCGACCTCTCGATTGTTGTCACTTGACATTTCGCTGGCGCCAGCGGGAGCTGAGGTGACCTTCGAGGATACCAAAGAAGGCCTTGTCGGTATCCGGCTCCCCAATGGCATGCGTGAAGCTGACGCTGGACGTGTTTTCAATGCGGATGGTTTGAAGACTGCCGCCCGCTGCTGGGGACAGCCGTCAACTTGGGTCAACTATGCCGGCCCCGTGAATGGTGAAACTCACGGCGTGGCGCTGTTCGACCACCCTGACAACCCTCATCCGGGCCGGTACCACGTCCGTGACTATGGGTTATTCAGCGTGAACCCCTTTGGCGACCGAGCCTATAGCAACGGGAAGAAGGATCCTTCGCACGTTCATCTCACATCTGGTGAATCTTACCGGTTGCGGTATGCGCTCTTTGTGCACGCGGGAGCGGGCGAACCTGCCGAGATCAACTCCGTCTTTGGCAGTTGGGCCGGCAAATGAACACGTGTGGCCCCTCACCAGCAAACTTCTCTCCACTCGACTGACCACCGCTGGCTCATGTCCTACCTTTGTGAACTCTTCAGTCTGGCAGGGAAAACCGCGGTCGTCATTGGTGGGACGGGCACGCTGGGCGGAGCGATTGCCGTAGGGCTGGGCCGCGCAGGCGCCAACATCGTGGTGGCCGGTCGGAATCAAGAACGCGGGGAAGCCAAAGTGGCTGAAATTGCCGGGCATGGGGGACATGCGCAATTTCTGCACGTCGATGTCGATTCTCGTCAATCAATTGACGAACTTTGCCAGGCGGCTATTAAACGAAACGGGCAGGTTGACATCCTTATCAATTCGGCCGGAGTCAACCACGCCTCACCCTACCTGGAAGTTGATGATGCAGATTGGCAACGAGTGCTGGACAGCAACCTGACGGCTGTCCATCGCACGTGCCAAATCTTTGGTGCGCAGATGAAAGATGCTGGCGGAGGTGCCATCGTCAACATCGCCAGCGTCACTTCAGATAAGCCGCTTTCGCGCGTCTTCGCTTACTCCGCATCAAAGGCCGCCGTGGCCAACCTCACACAGAATGTGGCCCGTGAATTCGCACCTGATAAGATTCGTGTAAACGCACTCTGCCCGGGCTTTTTCCCTGCTGAGCTAAACAGGGCAATTTTGGACAAAGAGCGCGTCGCCCATATCATGGCCCAAACACCGTTGGCAAGGTTCGGCGAGCCGGAAGAGTTGGTGGGCGCGACTTTGCTACTGGTTGCTCCAGCGGGCAGTTTTGTCACAGGCACCTGTGTTTATGTCGATGGTGGGTTCACCGGCATGCGGTTTTAACCAAATAGGTTCCACCGGATCTCTTACGTGGAGAATCGCGGCGCGAGCCAAGCTCTGAGACTGCTATGGGAGAGCAGTCATCGATTGGGCTGATCTTCCGGAAAACTGAATTGTCACTCTGACGTGTCCATCAGTTCCAGCATCGTCTGAGCCATGGCCTTGCCAATCCGGTTGAACCAAATGGCGCTCCCCAGGTAGTGGTAGGCGCGGTCACCGCCGACTTTCTGCCACTCTTCGACGTGATCCTGCCAATCGGGATAGAGCTGTTCAGCCGTTTTGTCCACCAGCACATCAGTGCGGATCGCTTTAACCGTACCGTGGAATTCTGGGACCTTGTTCATGGCAAGTTGTGCCTGCTGAACGACAAGCATTGCGCCTTGGGCTGGCTGAGAGCCGTTTTGCCCCATCACGCCGATCACGATTGGCAACTTTGGGCGTTTGAGATCGCGACGTACATCATTGATGAAGTGGATCATGTTCGATTCATATTCGCCTTCAGAACCGTACTGGTCATTCCAACCTTGAAACCAAACCAGCCCGGCAATTTCCAGCGTTTCGCCCTGCAACTCTGGAAAGAGAGTCTCATAATCCGCCATCACGCCATCAATTTCCGTGAGCATATTGCGATACGACGCTCCGTAGGCAGACGTGATGTGATCTATCGTGGGCAACGGATTGTCTCTGCCGCTCTTCGCGTTGTTCTTCCTTACTCGCTCCTGAGCTTGGGCGAGTTCCTTCTGTAGACCTTCCTCCGAAGGCATGCCTGCTGATGGCGGGCGAAAGTTGCGGAACAGGGAATGGCCACCCCAAGCGGTCTTGATGAGCAGGACAGGCTCGTCAAAGTGTTCGCCCAACACGGTTCCGAACTCCAACTCGAGACCTGTCCGCTTGCGAGAACCGTAGCCCAGTGTCAGCTTGCCATGGCGATTGAGATACTTAATGAAGACATCGTTGCGGATAACCCACTCACCATCTTTCCGCAGATGGGCAAAGAGAGCTTTTGTTTTTGTGTCAGTCGCTTGATGCTCGTAAAGCGCGTTGGGGGCTTGCCCTTCCGCGTTAGATTGTCCGGCGATAATGAAGACTTTGGCCGGATCTTGAGCGGCAGTTGTGGAGGAAAACGCAACCAGGCAGAGAATCCAGCCGGCTATCAAGGAGCGAAGTGCCATATCTCGACCTCTTGCTAAGTAGAAGGAGTTGAGACGTCTTCCCGGTCAAACATCATCAATGGGAGTTGCTCCCGGCGGAGGGGTCCCGCCACCAGCGCGGATGTAGCTCGCGCGGCTGCGAGCATATTCCTCGGGAGTTGGATCATCCACTGCTGTCTGGCCGGGCTTGGCCGCGGCAAAATAGGCGGCCAACGTGTCTCGACACCATCCGCACCCAGTCCCCGCGCCTTCACACTCGGAAATCTGACTGACCACACGCGGCTGATGCACGCGGATAAAGTTCAAGATCTTCCGCTTGCTCACATGAAAGCACAGGCAGACGTTGTCGTCGAGTTGCATCTTGCGCTTGGCTATGCGGAATGTGAATGGGAGCCACCTGAACTATAGCTGAGATGCATTCTATTGCATCCGGAGCAGCCCGTGAAATCAGCTCATGCCCATCGAAGTGGTCGCGTGGTGTTGGGCCATTGAATGGATCGGGTCTGCTAACTTGGCTGTGCCGGCATCTCGGCCAAGACTTTCTCCAGCGTTTGCACCAGCCGGTCAGCATCGGCGTGTTGAAAACACAAGGGTGGCTTGATCTTGATGACGTTGTGCAACGGGCCATCGGTTGAGAGGAGGATGCCGTGCTCTTTGGCACGCTCGACAATGTAGGTCGCTTGTCTCGCCGCTGGGTCACGCGTTTGACGATCGTTGACAAACTCGAGTCCCAGGAACAATCCCTTGCCGCGTACGTCACCCACCAGCGGAAACCGGCTCATCAGCTCGACAAACCG
The DNA here is from genome assembly GCA_028066245.1 of Pirellulales bacterium. Classification (GTDB taxonomy): domain Bacteria; phylum Planctomycetota; class Planctomycetia; order Pirellulales; family S012-138; genus CALJLD01. Next base: position 13,356 of record JALCBR010000043.1, read on the forward strand.
TGCTCTGAGTGAATTGCCGACCTCTAAGGCGTTTGCTTGCAACCCTTCATCACGGATGACATCGAGAACTGCGAGTCCGACTCCGCAGGACACAGGATTTCCGCCGAAGGTATTGAAGTATTCCATCCCGTTGTCGAACGCCGCGGCGATCTCCGGGGTGGTGACAACGGCGCCCAGTGGATGGCCACCACCGATGGGTTTGCCCAGCGTGACGATATCCGGCACCACATCTTGCAATTCAAACCCCCAGAATGCCTCTCCCACACGGCCGAACCCGACTTGGACTTCGTCAGCGATGCAGACTCCGCCCGCAGCATGCACGGCCGCATAGGCATTTTGCAGATAACTTTCCGGTAGGACGATCTGCCCCCCGCAGCTCAAGATCGATTCGCAGATGAAAGCGGCGGGCGGAGTTCCTTGCTGGCGAAGGCTTTCTACAGCTTGGGAAACGTGTTCAGCGTATCGAGCGCCGGCGTCGGTTCCGCGATGTTGTCCACGGTAGACATCAGGCCCGGGCACAATGGTCGTCTTAGCACCGGGCCCCTCACCGCCTGGACCGTTGCACTTATAGGCACTGATCTCAATCAGCGATGACAGGTTTCCGTGGTAAGCGTGATCCACGGCGATCACATGCCTGGCTCCTGTGGCAGCCCAGGCGAGCCGTAACGCCAGGTCATTGGCTTCACTGCCACTATTGACGAAAAAGCAAACGGACAGCGGATCGGGAAACAACTCGGTGAGTTGCCGTGCGTATTTAACAATTTGAGGGTGCAGGTAGCGGGTGTTGGTGTTGAGCAGCGCCTGCTGGCGTTTAGCGGCATCAACGACGTGCGGATGACAATGGCCGACGTGTGCCACATTATTGACACAGTCCAGATATCGACGCCCTTGGCTATCCAAAAGGAATTGCCGATGGCCGCGAACAATTCTTAGCGGCTGTTGATAGGAAAGGCTGAGGTTGCGGCCCAGCTTGTCGCCACGCTGCTGGCGAATTTCCGTGGTGGATGTTTCGCCATAGGTGGCTTCGTCGTGCGAGAGCCGCAACATCAATGCAGGGTTTGGCGAAAGGCTGTGCCAGAGTGCGCGATCGCTCCCGCGGCCAACTCCGGGAAAATCGCCAGTGGCATCCAGAGGATCAACAATCAACTGAAAGTGCAAATGCGGCGGCCAACCACCATTGACGGGCAGATCGCCCAGCGTCGCAATTTGTTGACCGCGTGTGATCTTTTGGCCAACTGTCAACTTGTCGAGTGATTCACAGCTCAAATGTCCGTACAGTGTCCAGAAGGAGATCGTGGCATATTGGTCGCCTTGTTCGGCAGCGGGAACATCGTGACGGAGAATGATTGTCGGACCATAGTCCAGCGGATTCGCATTGTTCTGCATTCCATAGACGACACCGTCGCAGGGTGCAAAGACAGGGGTTCCTGCGACCGCAAAGAGGTCGATGCCGACATGAATCGTCCGCCATTCCGCATTCGGATTGCCGGCCGGGGCGAACACATCTGACGCATAGACGGTCCGCGGTTCATCGTACCGTCCGATTCCCAGTGGCACACCGGACTGCTCCATCATGCCAAACATGGCGGCCGTCAATTGTTCCGGATCGGCCATCTGTTCAAACGAGTCGAAGTCACCGCTGGCGACGGACAAATCAAACGTCATCCGCGGACCGGTCATCAACTCCGCTGGCAACACATATGCAAATTCATTTTGTTGTTGCCGGATCCAATTCGTGACAGATGATGACTGCTGGCAAGGTTCAAGTCCGCAGACAAGGCGAAATCGATACTCTGCCCAACGGGGGTGGATGCTTCGCAACTTTTTCAGTGCCTGCCAGGCTGACTGTTGCGAGACAAGCAGGTATTCATTTTCCGTCGCCTGTGACCCTTGCCGCGCGGACATGCAAACGCTTACGCACAGACGCAGGCAGATGAGATCAAAAATGACCGCCAACTCGTCGGCAGTCAGGGGAAGCACTTCATGATAGCCGGCGACAACATCGCAGGCGGTTGCCAGGGGATCATCTTTGTCCAACAACGCATACGCGCAACCGACGGCAACTTCGCAGACAAGCGCCGTATGGACGATGTCGCCTAGATCAATCAGCCCTGTGATGGAAAGGCCGTGAGCTTCACCGGCGTCGCTAGAACGGCCACCATCTCCCGGGGCAGGACATTGGAATGACGCAAGCAAGTTGTAGTCATTGCCGTCATTGTGAATGATCGATTGTCGTAGACCGGCCAAGCGTTGCGAAAGTTCAACTTCAGCAAACCGTTGAGTGAAATGGGCAACAATTGCCTGCTGGTCTGGCGCAATGATGTGGTTTGCGTTTTCGGCAATCGTCTGCTCACCACGCCGCAGATCCCAGAGAAACTCGCGATGAGCGGCAGGATGTTCAAATCCTACCAATGCCTGATCGACCTCCGCCAAGGTCCGACCAACCTGCTTCATCAACGCGGAAGAATGAGGAGTAACACGCGCCAGCGGCGTGCCAGGCAAGTATTCCAGCAAGCGAACCGTTAGCTTTTGCGGGCCGAGGTCAACAACGTCAACCAACGTGCTACCAGTTGTCGAGGGAACAATTCTTGGCGTCAAACGCCGTGGAAGTTCGGTCGTCAGCCGCTCCAGCATCGCGTTTTGGCATTCTAGCAAATCGCGAGAGGCAGCCGGGTGAGCGATCTTCAGCACATATTGCTGCTCGTCATCGCAAGAAAGCTGGAAGTTGCGGTCGCGCTCGCTGTCCAACTCCTTGACCGAAATGACATTCAGCCCGAAGTGTTCCAAGGCGATCTGGCTCGCCTGTTGCTGACTAACGGCGGGCCGGTCTCGAATATCTTCAATGATCATGGACGTCGATTTGACAGTCGTCTGGAGCGATGGCCAATCGATAACTTGCTAAGCACCGTTCTTCGCTTCTTGAGGTGGGTGCGAACCGTTTCTCTCCGCCACCACGCCATTTTGTTCCGCACTGCCGGATAGGCCGTTCTGGGATGAGGCCTTGGCGGTTTGCTGGGCCCACTCTGTCAGATGCTGGAACTGCTGGGAAAACTCAACGGGGCCTTCCCCCATCGGGCTCTTGAAGAAACTTCCCAAGTGCGACAGCACTCCGGTTTCACCCGATCGCCCAGCACGCTCCGTGAAACGAACGAGGTCGAGTACCAAGGGGGCAGCCAACAAAGAATCACACCCCTGCCAGGTGAACTGCAGCGTCATGGGTGTGCCGAGAAAGCCACGGAAATGAACGTGATCCCAGGCTGTTTTCCAATCGCCTAAACTTTTGATGTATTCGATGCTGACCAGCGAATCCGGAGCATAGCCAAGGATTTCAGCGAGCAACTTGTCTTTGCTGGCGACCTTGGCTTGCTTGTTCGCAGGATCATTCAGCACAACACCATCCATGTTGCCGAAGATGTTGTGTCCGACCCAACTCATAACCTCCAGGTGGCGGGCTGCAAACATCGGCGCAAGCACGCTCTTGAGCAATGTTTCGCCAGTCTTTCCGTCACGCCCGGCATGGCACTGACCATGAAGTTCCGCCAGTTCACACATAGCCGGAAGGTTTGACCCAATCGACGGAGTGAAGTTGACGTACGAGCACTTGGCCCCAAAAGCCGCGATGGCATAGAGCGAACTCGCCGGCAGCGGGCACTCGTTCTGTGCCAGCGAAGCCTCCACAGCCTCCCAGTTGGCAGGCACCTCCACGTCAAATGGCGGCTCCGTTGACGCTACGTTGACCACAACAACGTGCCGCAAATTGTGATTCGTGCGGAATTCTTCCAGGTCATCACGCAGGCGGCTCACCGCGTCACGCGGAGTCTCTGATTGACGAGTATCCGCATCGGCCAGGTTTTCAATCGTCGGGCCGACATTGTGAAGCGTGCCAGGACGGAAGTTCGACTCCAAATCCTGGAGGTCAACTTGGCAAGCTTTCAATAACCGTTCGTCAAAAACGCGACTGTTTGAATGCAAAGTCACCGCTTCGTCATAGAGCGAAGCGCTGCGGATGTCATGGCCGCCGACGACAATTTGGTCCCAGGGAACAAGATCAAGAGCAGCGAATTGCGGCAAGCTGCTGACCAACCCCACGTTGTCCGCCAATTCACGCCTGAGCGCCTGCAATCCCAGCGCGACAGTGGTAGCGACTCCTCCCTTAGCGCCAATCAACCAGAGACCAACGGAACCTTCCGCCATAGGGAGTATCACTTTCCGGAAATGAACCGAGAATGACGAGGGTGGGGACTAACCTCCGGCGGCCTTATTGCAAACGGCTTGCCATTTGAGATCAATCGAGATTCTGGAGAGATAAGGAGGACCTTCGTTTGCAGTCAGCTTAGGGATCGCCAAGCCCTGAGGGCGACCCCCTATCATGAACCCCGGCGCGCTACGGCGTCAAGCGGCGGAATGGGGATTGCAACTATCGAGTTCTGCCGGGGGCTCAACCAAGCAATCGAGCAGAGATTCTCTCGCCTGAAAATGAACGGCTATTCGTGCCCAAGTTGGTGTCGATTGGCGCACAGATGCGTTACTTGGCGCGACAGGAAGGTGGCTTTCACGCACGATCAAAGGCGCCCTCACCAAGGCTACACCAGCAAGCTAGAGCGCTTTCTTGTCGACGCTCCGTCGCAGCAATGGCGAATTCGGATGTTGTTGAAGTGTTGGAAACGGCAACGGATGCGAGCAGAACAGAAATCAATAAAGCGCTCGATGAACATCTCTCTGATGGTGTTCTTTCGTCGGCAGTTCCCATCGCTTCGCGGACGTGAAACTGAATTGCCGCGGCGTTCCGCGCGCCCTGCTCTGATGCGTACGGGCGAAATTGACATTGGTCAAATTTGGGGGGTGTTTCGTGCCGCCCTGCGCGCTGCTGAGCGCCATAGGGGGTTGACGGTTAACATGCTACTGAACGTAACGTCAAGGTTGTCGGTGATGTTTGCGGTCCCGTTGCTGGCCCATTGCACGGGCGTGAAGCGTTTGCGCCACCCCCCTGGAGGATGGAAAAATTGACCAATGTCAATTTCGCCCGTACGCATCAGAGCAGGGCGTGTGACATTCCATCGCGGGATGACTCGACAGCGTCCGTTCGGACGAGCGGAACAGCAATCGGACAGGCGCTCTAGCCTTTGATCACTCCAATTGGGCGCATGCGGGCAACTTTCTTGGCCAAGCCGGCGGTGTGAACGACGTCTACGACGGTATCAACGTTCTTGTAGGCGTCAGGCTGTTCTTCCGCGAGCCCCTTCCAACTGCGAGCCCGTGCGACGACGCCTTGTTGCAACAACTCTTGATCAATCTTGCGTCCCTGAGCGTGCTTGATAGCCTTGGTACGGCTCATCACACGACCGGCTCCGTGGCAAGCCGTGCCGAACGTTTGTTCCATGCTGCCGACTTGCCCTGCCAGCACCCAACTTGCCGTACCCATATCACCAGGAATGATGACGGGCTGGCCGATGGCTTGATACGGTTCGGGCGTTTCCGGATGCCCAGGAGGAAAAGCGCGGGTTGCGCCCTTGCGGTGCACCCACACGTGCTTCTTTTGGCCGTCCACGTCATGCTCTTCACGCTTGGCGATATTGTGAGCGACGTCATAGATCAGCTCCATGCCAAGCTGCTCCCAGTTGCGGCCAAAGACCTGCTCAAAGACCTCGCGCGCCTGCCACATGAGCAACTGGCGGTTGCACCATGCGTAGTTCGCGGCGGCACACATGGCGCCCAGGTATTCCTGACCTTCCGGGCTGTTGATCGGCGCACAAGCGAGTTGCCGATCAGGAAGCTCAATGCCGTACTTGGCCGGAGCGCCGCGGAGGTTCTTCAATGCGTCATCACAGACCTGGTAACCCAATCCGCGCGAGCCGGAATGGATCATCACGCAAACCATGTCTTTTTCCAGCCCCATGGCTCGTGCCGACTGTTCATCAAAGATCGCATCCACGATCTGCACTTCCAGGAAGTGATTTCCTGACCCGAGCGTGCCGCACTGGCTGCTGCCACGTTCGAGCGCGCGATCACTGACCAAATCCGGCTCTGCGTCATCGATGCAACCGTGAGCCTCGGTAAAGCGGAGATCCGTTTCGGTTGCCAGCCCCCGCTCTTTCAAGTAGCTAGAGCCTTTGAGCATCAGCTCCCGCAGTTCCTTCTTGTTAAACGTGTAGCGACCATCACGGCCCACGCCTGTCGGAATCGCGCCAAAGAGCGCGTCAACCAACGGCTTTTGGCGTTGCTTCGCATCTTGGTAGAACAAGTCAGTCCGCATCAATCGGACGCCGCAGTTGATGTCATAACCGACGCCACCTGGGGAGATCACGCCGCCTTCGTTTGGGTCTGTTGCCGCGACACCACCGATGCAGAATCCGTATCCCCAGTGAATGTCCGGCATCGCCATAGATGCGCGTTGGATTCCCGGCAAAGTGGCGACATTGGCCACTTGCTCAGGTGCTTGATCAGCACGGATGAGTTCAATCATCGCATCATCCGCAAAGATCAAACCGTCAACGCGCATCTCCGGCTTGTAGCTCTTGGGGATCCGCCAGAGGGTTTCGTTGACCTTTTCCAACGGTCCTTTGTATGTCGCCTTTGGCATGGTGGGCTCTGGTTGCGAGTGACACGGTGGAGACGAAAGTTGGGCGTCCAGGTGAATTCTCTTGCAGAGCCAGACACGACATGAAGGAGCAGGTTCGCTCTGCCGCGACCAGATCAGGACGGGCAGGAAGCAGGAACTTGCCCTAGGAATCCATCTTTTCCCGTAACGCCTTGATCACCAGCGGCGGCAAGAATTTCTCCAGCGATTCATCACTGGCCAACGGCGCAATTTGTTTAATCAGAGAACTCGAAACATGCGAATACGTGGTGTCAGCCATCAAGAAAACCGTCTCAATATCCTCGTCCAGCTGGCGGTTGGCGAGCATCATTGTGAACTCGGCCTCAATGTCTGTAAGCGGGCGAACACCACGCAACATGATGCGAGCTTTGCATTGCCGGACGAAGTTGACCGCAAGCCCCGTGAAGGAAGCAACCTCAACGTTCTCCATGCCAGAGGAAGCGATAACGCGGCTGAGCAGATGAACGCGTTCTTCTGAGGAGAACATGGCCGTCTTCTCAACGTTGATGCCCACGCCGACAACCAATTTGTCAAACAGACGGCTGCCGCGCTCGATGACGTTCAAATGCCCGAGTGTGATCGGATCGAATGATCCCGTGTAAACGGCCGTGTGAAATTGAGCGGCGGGCATAGACAGACCGTTGTGAGAAATGCTTCAGGGCGACCGTTCTCGAAGCACATTGAGAAGCTGTGTGGCTTGCTGATTCAGACGGACGGGTAAACCCTCAACCGATTGCAATTTCTTCACCACTGGCGGCAGTGATGACAGATCGATCTCTGGGTTTTCCTTGGCCAGCAACTCCGCCCCTTTGATTCCGTTGGATCGCATCATCCACCGCTTCAGATCACGGGCTTCGGGGATTTCCTCATCCTCAAGCGGCGCGATGGTGTCAGGATCGATCATTTCAACCAAAGTCTCCAAACACTCAGGTGCTCCCCAGCGTGCTACGCCGGTCGCAGCGTTGAAACGTGCATCGGCATACAACTCCAAGGTCAGCATCTCTTTCAACCTGACCACGGCTTGATCCCCTCCGAGCACACCCAGTGCGTAGGCAGCGCGAGAGCGGATTCGTCCTAGTTTTTTGTCGGCCGCGCCGCCTTCACGGGAGCGAGCTTCGAGAAACTCAAATATCTGACCCTCGGGCAAATCTCCTCCCGCGGCGCGAACCTTGTGAATGACCAGGGCAATGGCTTCAATCGACGCCTGACGGACATCCAATCCTTCTTCTTCCGTGCCAGTCTGGGGCGGCGTTGCCGCAAGATAAAGGGCCGGTAAACCGCCAGGAATATCGAATTCGCCCAGGCATTTACAAAGGAAGACACGCAGCTTGATCTCCGCATTGAGCTCGTCCGCGTCACCAGCTGGAAGCGGGTCCTGCAATTTGCGTTGGAGAAACGCCGCCATGCGCGCATTGAACTTCTCGTTGCTGCGCAACTCATCGCTGCTGCGCAGCTCGTTGGCGATACTCTCAGCTTCTTGCCAAGCGTTCGCCGATCCCCGCTCGATGGCGGCGAGCCGTTCCATGGGATCGCCACCCATACTGACAAGAGCTGTCACGCCTAGTACCAGAAGGACGACGATAAAGACAATGATCCCGGGCACAAAAAATAGCTTGAGGATTAAGCCAGGATCTGGCGGTTCAACAGGGGGCAGCGCGTCCGCGGCACGGATGGAATCGGCAGAGGAGGATGACGGCTGATCAGATTCTGACACGAGATCTCCTCGAAGAAGGGTCCTTCGCCGTTCACGCGACGGACATCATCATGCGGCGATCCATCACCGCCTGAGAGATGCTTGAGTGACGATACCCCAAGCGGGCGATGCGTCACCAAGTTTAGCGCGCTGGGTTAGAGCGTCAAGGACCGTCAAATCGACTGTTTAATGGCCAGCCAACTTCTCAGCCATTACGAGGCAAGTCCTGCCAACCCGTTAAAGATTCCATCAATTGCAAAACCCAAACCCGCATCATGAGTCATCATCTGAGACAGCAGTCGCTTCAGTGATGTGCAGGACTGAGTTGATGGGAATGAGGATACTCCCGCGATTATTCCGCTGGTGGATGCGAACGAAATGCTCGTTGCCCGCCTCCAACTTGCCCAAGACGGTGACGGACATTTCGCCTTGCAGAACCACGGCGACATCCTGACCAATGAAGTCTTTGAAGAGATCTTCGCTATTCATAAGCACGCCTGCTTGTCCACTGGCCGTTTCCTATTATCCTAAATTTGCCTATTTCAACAAGCAGGTTCCCATTGATTTAACGTTTGGAGCGGAACGAGTTCACACGCGCGTAAGTGGTTTTCTCTTTGTTCTTTGCGTCACGGGCGCACCAACGGTACAAGAACAACAAAGAGGGCAATTACTGCGAGTACTCCCTTTGGCCTGGTACCGCCTGCCAATCGAATGAATCGGAGTGACACGAATGTCAAAATCTTCCCGCGCATTGCCTGTGTTTGCTTTCCTGGTCGCCACAGCGCTGTGTGGCAATTTTGCCACTGCACAGGATCAGGGAGTTTCGCAAGCGGATCTGGCGCAGATTTACGGTCTCGGCGTGCACGCATACTTTGCTGGCAAGTACGCGGAAGCGGAGGCGGTCTTAACCACTGCCGTTGACGGTGATAGTCGTGACCCCCGAGTGTATTACTTCCGGGGCCTGGCTCGATTACACCAAGGCAACAAGGAAGGCGCGACTGCGGATTTCAAAACCGGCGCTCAGATTGAGGCCAGTCCCAACCGATCACCCGTCAACGTCAATCAGGCGTTGATGCGCATTCAAGGCGTGGCTCGCATGCAGATTGAAAAGGTCCGCGCAACCGCAAAGCAGGAGGCTGCCGAGCAACATCGGCGAGAGCAAGAACGGCGATACAACCGAACCAAGCCCAATGGAAGGCGAGTGCTAGATCGGTCTCGGAGCGGCGGTACAACTTCTTAGTCTTGTTCAAGACGGAATGGGGGCCTTTGGGGCGTTGCGACCAAACCGGCGCGACAGCCAATCTTTCCATCGAACGGCGCCTGGCTCGATCAGCACGATTAGAAAAACGACGCCAGCGGATCTCAAAACCCAGCCACAAAAGAACAACACACGTTCAGCAGGCATAAGGTATCTCCCGAAGGTCCAAGCCTCCTGCTCACGCAGTTCATCAAACACGTAGCCGCCGGCAATCGTCGCGATCGCGTAGATCAGTCCTGAGATGGCGAAATAGGTCGCGATGTATGCGGCCTTCGATTCTCCTCCGAGTTTTAGCATCAGGTTAGGCAAGCCGATGTTGAGTCCGGCAAATGCTGCCCAAGCAATCCACGCGCCCCAAATCCACCAAGGGTGTTCCGGTGACGCCAACAGATAGAACATAGGTCCAAGTGCTACAACCGCTTGGCAAAGGATCAGAGCGGGGCGATTTCCCAAACGGTCGCTTAACTTTCCGAGTGGACCGCTGACACCAAACTGGCCGAGCAGCATGCTGATTCGCATCGCGGCAAGTGTCCCCAGAGAGATTCCATAGGCCTTATTGGCATAGTTCTGGGCTGATTGTGTGATCCCGTTGGCGATGGCAACAAAACATCCGTAGGCGAGCAGCCGTAAAAACCGGCTGTCCCGGAAAGGTGCAGTCGAATACCCCATTGACGGGACCTTTCGTCGCGGTTGAGGTTCGCCGACCACAGATTGACTCTGGAGCGTCAACTTTGCTGATTCGGTCGATGCTCTCTTCGCATGACTCGAGATGCGAATCTTGATGAGAGGAATGAGCGATACCAGCAAGAGCACTGCGCCAATCGATGTCGCAATCACGTAAGCCCAAGCGGCGTTGCTGGAGCTCCCCGCGGTGAGGTGTTGTTGCCAAGCGTCAACAAACCACCCCGACAACAAGAGCGTGGGAGCTAAGGCCGCGATTTGCCATCGGACACGGCGAGCAAAAAATCGACCACGTACCCGAGATGGCACTAGGTCTGCTGCCCAAGCCCAGAAACCAACCACACCGACATACTCCATCAGTTGATGCAGGGCTAAGACGACGATGAGCGCGCTCACACCTGTTGTTCCGTTTGACAGCTGCATCGCCGGCATCGCCAAGAGTGGGATGCCCCAAACGATCGCATAGGAAACACCCCACGCAAGCAAACAGGTGCGTCGAGCGGAGCCAAAGAAGCGGATCAGTTGCGGAGAAAACATTCGCAACAGCCCAACCAGTGCAGGCGCGGCCAAGATCCACCCGATGTCGCTGCCGGTGGCGCCCAACTTAAATGCGAGATAGTAGATGACGGCGCCACTGGTGAGCCCATTTCCCGCAGACCAAAAGGCGCCATTGAACAAGAGCATGCGGAGCGCATGCCGCCGGTCAGAACCTCGGCTGGTAACGAAGGCTGGCGATAAAGTTCGCCTACGACTATGCTGCCCCACGAATTATCCCTTTCCGGGCATTGGATTCCCAAGATTTCAATCAACCGCTCGTTGCGAGCCGAATGGGATTGCGCGATAATTGTACACACTGCTGCCACCAGAGTTAGCAGTTGATTGATTGATCAACAACTGCATGACTCCCGAGGACAGGGCTCTAAGTTGCCTCGCAAAACCGCGATCTGTGAGTCGCGCGAGAATACTCTTTGCACACTCTGCTTGGATTGAAGATTCACGACGACGCTTGGGACGGACTGTTCGGTGCGTTTAGGAAAAGATCTCATAGACCAAAGACCGCAACGCTGTCTCGCATGAGTAGTTCCGCGCCGAATTCACCCCGGGGGGAGCAGTTTGATACGGCGATCGACATCGTCACGCCGGAGAACATTGCTTTCCAGTACCGGCTGGCGGGCCCCTTTCAGCGGGCGCCTGCCTATATCATTGATACCATTATTCGATCGACCGTGACCGTCGTCCTGGGATGCCTGGGAGGCTTTGCGACACAGTCGCTCGCCCCGCTGCTGATCTTCCATTTTGCGTTAGAATGGTTCTATGGCGGTGTGTTCGAGGCGCTTTGGCATGGGCAGACACCCGGCAAGCGGCTTTTCCGGTTGAGGGTGCTGACGATTCACGGCCAGCCGATCAATGGGCTGCAGGCCATTATGAGGAATATCCTCCGTGCCGCGGACATGATGCCCGTCTTCGACCAAGCGCGAGACATCCCAATCTTGGGGCAGTTTGGCTATACCTTCCAGCTTGGGGTCTTGAGTTGCCTGCTCACCAGCCGCTACCAGCGTTTGGGGGATCTCGCTTGTGGAACGATGGTCGTGGTCGAAGAACCACAGCGACTCTACGGCGTGATTCGCATCGATGAGCCAGAAGCACATCGGCTGGCGGCGGAGCTGCCGCCCGGTTTTCAGGTCACGCGCAGCCAAGCGAGGGCGCTTTCACAATATGTGCAACGTAGGCGGGGCTTTCCCTGGCCACGGCGCGAGGAAATTTGCCGCCACATGGGGGAACCGTTGCGACAAAAGTTCGGCCTTGCTTCCGGGATCAGCTATGACTTGTTGATTTGTGCCCTGTATTTGAAAGTGTTTGTCGAAGAGCATCCGGACTATTTGTCGGCTCCCCCGCCGCTCGTCTCCGCACCAAATTTGCCCCCAGAACTCCGCGGCTGATATCCTCCGCTGCTAGTCAGTCACAGCATGCGGAAGACAGCCCCTCGTTGAAATTGCCCTGTTCTTGACTTCCTTACCGTGAGAGTATGATCGACTGATGAAAGTTGCTGATCTCCTTGCGGCGAGAAGCCAAAATTGGGCGGAGCTCCAGCATTTGTGCTCGCTGATGGACCGTCGCAACAAGCGACGGATCCCGCCAGAATCCATCAATCGTTTTGCCGCCTTGTACCGATCCGCCTGCGCGGACCTTGCGTTGGCGGATGCGTACCATTTGCCTCCTAATACAGTCGCTTACCTGCATCAGCTCGTGGCACGGGCGCACAACCAATTGTACCGTTCCCGAGGAATCGACTTCGGCGCGGGGATGAAGGAGATCTTCGTTACCACGCCGCAACGGTTGTTCAATGACAACTCGCTTCGCCTGGCCTTCTTCCTCTTCTTTGGCCTGTTTTTCCTCTCATATTATTTGGCGTACTACCTGCCCGACTTCGCGAATTCCGTAATCAATTTCGATGGAACAACCACCCAAACGGATGCGCTGCGAGAAATGTACGCCCAAGGTTTTAAGGAGTCGCGCAGCTGGACAGAGAATTCCTCGATGGCGGGCTTTTACATTTCCCACAACGCATCAATCGGAATCGTCTGCTTTGCCAGTGGACTGCTTTTCTTGGGAGTTGGCGGGCTCCCGGCACTGACGTTCAATGCGATCTTCTTGGGGGCTGTTTTTGGATATATGGACACCACTCCCCAGTCGCAGAACTTTAGTGAATTTGTCACCGCCCATGGCCCTTTCGAGTTGACGGCCATTGTGCTTTCCGCAGGCGCTGGAATGCGATTGGGGTTCTCTCTGCTGAATACGCAGGGGCTTTCGCGCATGGCGTCTTTGAGGAAGTGCGGTCGCGAGACAACACCCATGATCGCCGCCGCAGTGATGCTCTTCATTGGCGCGGCTTTCATCGAAGGCTTCATCTCTCCCTCTGCTGCGCCCTATGCATTCAAGGCGATTGTGGGCGCCGCGAGCAGCTCTCTCCTGTTGTTCTATTTTGTTTTTCTCGGTTGGCCGTGGAAAGAAAGCCTCGGTGAGAACGAAGTGACCCCACACCCTGCGGGGTCATGGGAATATGCTGTCACCAAGGATTGAGCATCGCCGTGTGAGAGATGGCCTCGTAAGACATCATCCATGAACTGACCATCCCCTGATCCAAGAGTCTCGGCCAAGTTTCGTGCAGCTTGATCAAACGCGCATCCCGATTCGCGAACGCAGCTATCTGGAGCTGCTCGACCTGGCTTTGCACATCGTGCGCCGTCACGGGATGGCGCTCTTGTTTCTTAATGCGTTGGGGGCCGCACCTTGGTTTGTGTTCAACTTCTGGGTTCTGAAACCCTATGCGCCGCACGATGTTTCTTCCGACAGTTCGTTCGCGAGTGATCTCTTTGAATACTACGCGATGATGGCGTGCCTGTTGGTTTGGGAATTGCCGATGGCCTCGGCTTTTGCAACGCGCTATTTAGGTCTGGCCCTGTTTGTTGATCGCCCACGCCTGGGAAACGTTTTTGTCGATGTTTTCAAATCCTTGCCGCAGTTGGTTATCGTCCAGCTTGTATTGCGGGGGATTCTGACGCTGTTTTGTGTGACGTGGCTTGTCATGTTCTGGCTTTGGCCTCATATGAATGAGATCATTTTGCTGGAGCGCAATCCGCTGTTTCGCGGAAGATCACAACCGATCTCCACGTTCAGCCGCTGTGGCAGCTTGCATGCGTACAGTTCAGGCGAACTGCTTTCGCGATGGTTAATGAGTCTGTTGGTGGCGATCCCTTGGGTTGCCATGTTGTTCCTCGCGATGCTCTTCCTCCAAACGATGGTCACGGGTGAATTCCACTTCGGGGCTTCGATTTGGGTACTGATGCTTCCTGTGGTGATTTGGATGGTGATTGGCTACTTTAATGTTGTGCGGTTCCTGGGCTACTTGGACCTCAGAATTCGCCGCGAGGGTTGGGAAGTTGAACTGCGCATGCGGGCCGAGGGGGCTCGATTGCAACAGGAGATGGAGTTGGAACTGTAGTTTCTCAATGAAGCAACGATCGACCAGCTTGAGCTGCTGCATGATGACCCGTGGTCTGAGAGCCATTCTCAGGGCAGCGTGTCTCTTAGTGTTGGTGATCGGTGCGCCTGTGGATGACGCACAAGCGCAACAAACTGATGCATTGGACGATGAGCGTGCCGACGAGCACGTTAAGACAGGACAGGAGATTCTCGGTGGCGGTTTTGTCGGAACCAACCATCCCTGGTACAGCAGTGAGACGGATGATGCGACGCTGATTCCTCTCACGCCTCCGAAGCCCAAATCGACCGGTACGTCGTGGTTTGAGCCGTTCGGTGATTTCTTTAGCTGGCTCATCGAAGGCGGCTTTCGGTTTTCGCTTTTCGGGAAGGAGATCCACATCAGCCCTTTGATGATCTTGATGTTCATCATCATCATGGTGCCCATCATTTGGCTGTTATGGAAACTGTATAAAAATCGAGGCACGGCTCGGACTTCGACATCTTTGGGACTAGATGATGACGAACTGAGAACCGATGCGGAACGCGTTGAGGCGCTTCCCTTCGATATCGAACCAGCGGACAACCTGCTCGATGTCGCCCGTAAGTTCGCTGAGACAGGACGATACGGAGATGCGATCATTTATCTGTTCAGCCATCAGTTGGTTGAGCTTGACCGGGCTCATTTGATTCGATTGACCAAAGGCAAGACAAATCGCCAGTACCTGCGTGAGATTCAAACCAGCAAGATGCGTTCGTTGATGGAGCAATCGACTGTCGCCTTTGAGGACGCGTTTTTTGGCCATTACGAGATCAACAAAGATCGGTTTGAACGATGTTGGTCGCGGATTGATGAATTCCAATCCTTGGCTTGGAGCGGGAGGGGGGCTGGATGAACCTCGGTGGAAGACCATGCGGAACCAGCTTGCCGCTTGTGTTGATTGTTGCTTGCGCGCTGAATCTCTTCTCAGGCTGTGATTCAAGCAATCAACTGGAAACCTGGTACGGATCTTCAACGCCCTTGCGGGGTGATACCAGTGTCAATGGGCTGGGCGTTTTCAGTCAGATGTTTTCCGCCGCAGGTCATGATGTCGCTTCCACAACAATCCTCAGCCCCAGGGCGGAGGAACTGGCAGATGTCATCGTCTGGGCTCCGCGCGATTTCGGCCGCCCTTCTCAAGATGCTGTCGATTGGATCGAGAACTGGCTCGCTCAGGGTCCGGATCGCACTTTGATCTACATCCATCGTGATTATGACGCTGGGCCGGCATACTGGCGTGAAGTCGGCCCAACCGCGCCGGCCAACGTTCAAAACGAAGTTAAACGTCAGACTACCTTGGCGAGCAACGATTTTCTGGGGCGTCGAGCGAGCCTGCCTGTGGGGCAAACAGATTTCACCTGGTTCACAGCAACTGGCGGAAGCAAGCCCCGCACCGTCACTTCTCTGCAAGGTCGTCCTGAGTGGACATCAGCCATTGATGCCACGAAGTTGGAAATCGAATTGATTGGCGACATCAAGCCGGCGCCGGGAGGGAGCGCCGCACTTTCGTCCGGCGCGGGCGAGCCACTCGTCATTCAGGAGCAATGGCTCGGCCGCCAAGTTCTGGTGCTGGCCAACGGCTCCTTTGTCCTGAACTACCCGCTGATCAATCCTGAACATCGCAAGCTCGCGGGAAAGGTGGTCGATTCCGTAGGGGAAGATCGCTACGTCTTGTTCTTGGATGCGACGTCCTCGCCGACAGTTTCCGATGAAGATCCCGTCACAAAAGTCCCTTCAGCGTTTGCTTATTTGTTTGTCCCGCCGATCAACTATGCCCTGCTGCATTTGATTTTGTTTGGGTTGATCTTGTGTTTTGCTCGGTATCCAATCTTTGGCATTCCCCGAGAAGACGCTCCCGATGACCTGTCCGATTTCGGCCAGCATATCGAGGCACTCGGCTCGCTGCTCGCCAAGACTGACAACGAGGCCTATGCCATCGAGCGACTGCGTGCCTATCGGGCACTCGTGCGCGGAGACCACGCGGCAGCGCGGAATCTGTCTTATGCCACATCAAATGAAGCCAAACGGACGGAAACAACATCCTCACCAGGAAATTCACCAGAAGGCCTCTCCACTGACGAATAGCTCCGCAGTTGATTCGCCAAGATCGGCAGTTGGCCTTGACCGCAGCACCCAATCACACGTTAGCGCACCATTTGTCCACCCTCAGTGAGCGGAAGAAAGAAATATGTCCAGCGGAAGCGCATCATCTCAGGTCACAGTTGAGTTCCGATGCCAAAAGTGTGGCGCCAAACTCCGCTCCGGAGCTTCTTTCGCCGGACAAAAGACAAAGTGCCCCCAGTGTTCCGCCGAGGTTGTGATCCCGTCCCCCAACTCTCCGACTCAGCAAGATGGCTCAGGGGCAGAAGTCTCGCCGAATTCAAGTTCTCTTGGACAAACAGCTGCGGAATCTAGTGCCGGTCTGGTGAAATCACCTCCCAGTGCTGTTGACGGAAACACGCAGTCGGAATCGGTGGCAAATGCCACCAGTCAACCACCAGTTGGTACATCTCCGTTCGCCCAAACCAACGCTCCGCCCGTCAGTCAGCCAGGTGTCAATCCACCGGTGGTTGCGCATTCCCCCGCTCCTGCAGATCCCAAGCCAGCTGGGACACCCAAGCTCTCGCTAGATTCCGTCGGTGCCGCACACGAGTCTCCGACCAGGGAATTGGTCGAGCGTGTGATGACGGAGCTGCGCAAGTTGTATGTCGGTCAGGATGAACTTGTGCTGGGCACTTTGGTTGCCCTGTTTTCCAGCGGCCACGTGTTGATTGAGAGCTTTCCTGGTTTGGGAAAAACGTTGTTTGTGCGATCGTTGGGAAAGATCCTCGGCTGCGATTTTGGCCGCATTCAATTCACCGCGGACTTGATGCCTTCGGACGTGACGGGTTCTCCGATCTTCGACATGAAGACGCAAGAGTTTCGTTTCCGTCCAGGGCCTGTCTTCACGCAATTATTGCTCGCCGATGAGATCAACCGTTCGCCGGCCAAGACCCATGCCGCCCTGCTAGAAATCATGCAGGAATATCACGTTACCGTTGACGGTATCACGCATGAGATCAGCCGTCCATTTCTCGTCTTAGCGACGCAGAACCCCATCGAATCGGAAGGGACGTATAATCTTCCTGAAGCTCAGCTCGACCGCTTCATGTTCAAACTTGTCGCCGGATATCCTTCCGCAGTCGAGGAGATGAACATCCTCAAGATGCATGGTGGCCAAGAGGAAGTTGATGATCGCTTGGAGGACGAAGTTGAGACGGTCACGTCCCCGGAAGAGATCACGCAGATCACGCAAGACAACGGCAACGTCACCGTGGATGAGCGGTTGATCGATTACATCAACACTGTTGTTCGCCGGACCCGTGAATGGCCGCAATTTCATATGGGAGCTTCTCCCCGCGCGGGCATCGCTCTGATGCAGGGCGCTCGGACTCTGGCA
Organism: Pirellulales bacterium; assembly: GCA_028066245.1. Classification (GTDB taxonomy): domain Bacteria; phylum Planctomycetota; class Planctomycetia; order Pirellulales; family S012-138; genus CALJLD01. Next base: position 31,046 of record JALCBR010000043.1, read on the forward strand.
TCGTTCCGTGGTCGAGACTACGCGGTCCCGGATGACATCGTTGAGTTGGCACTCCCCGCCTTGCGGCATCGCGTGATGCTCACGGCCGAAGCGGAAGTCGAAGGTCGAACCGCGGATGATTTGCTCACAGAATTGATCCGCACCGTCGAGGTTCCGCGACTGTGATGGATAACGCCGTCTTTATTTCCCTGGTTGCCATCGGCGCTGTGGGTATTGCGCTGGGATTGCAGGCCCGGATCGCACGTATTTACCCAGGCAAGCTACTCACCGGCCTGTTCTTTGTGCCGATTGCCCTGACCACGCTCTACCTCGTCTGGCCTGGGTTCCTAGGGGTCGCGCTCGCGATCGATTTTTGCTTGTTGGTGCTGGCCCTAGTTGATCTGTTCACAATGCCCAGCCGCGCCAAGATCAGTGTCACGAGAGAAATGGGCGGAACGGCGTCACTCAAGAAGAAACACCCGGTCACGTTGCGGGTCTCCAACTCCTTTCGGTCAGGTGTGGCCTTGGAAATCAAGGATGGCGTTGATCTCCAACTTCACGCAGATCCGGCGGAGTTCGAGATTTTTCTTCCTGCACATAGTCGCCGATCATTGGAATACAACCTGAATCCAACTCAGCGAGGATCATTCACCCTCACAAGGGTCTTTGTGAGAGTTTCCAGCTTGCTGCGGCTTTGGCGGCGCTATGTGGATGTTCCTCAAGAGTCCACGTTGCACGTCTATCCGGACATGAAGCAACTGGCGGAATACGAAGTGTTGGCCCGTAGCAACCGCTTGAGTTTGATGGGTGTCCGCCGCACACGCCGTATTGGGCAGGACAACGAGTTCGAACGCTTGCGCGACTACACGCAAGATGACAACTTCCGAGCCATCGACTGGAGAGCGACTTCTCGGCGGCGGAAATTGACCGTCAAAGATTACCAATCCAGTCAAAGCCAAACGCTGATGTTTCTCGTTGACTGCGGCCGGATGATGACCAATGAAGCGGGCGGAATCAGCTTGCTCGACCACGCGCTCAATTCCATGTTGATGCTGAGCTATATCGCGTTGGCGCGCGGAGATAGCGTGGGCATGATTGCTTTCTCAGAGAGTATCCATGGATTTGTCCCACCCAAAGGCGGAACGAAGCAGATGAACCGACTGCTTCACGCTTCCTTTGATCGATTCCCTAAACTCGTTGAGTCCCGGTACGACCAGGCCTTCCTGTACCTCAATCGCCAATGCCGCAAGCGGAGCCTGGTGATCTTCATTTCCAATTTGATTGACGAAGTCAACGCGAACCAGGTTCGCCAATACATGACCAACATGGTGGGCAAGCACCTGCCGTTGGGAGTCTTGCTGCGTGACCGGCGACTGTTTGATGCCGTGGACGTGAGCGCGCCGCGGGGCGAGGCATTGTTTCGTGCCGCCGCGGCGGCGAATATTCTCACTTGGCGGCACCACGTGCTGGCGGATATGAGCCGCGCCGGCGTTCTGAGCGTTGACGTGTTTCCCGAGGAAATGACCGCCCCGCTGGTGAATCAATATTTAGAGATCAAGGCCCGGCATTTGTTGTAAACCTGATTGCACGTTACGTGCGAATGTGACGTTTCAACAAGCGGTCAATTCCACTGTACCGACATACGGCGTGCTGTCCGTAAGAACGGCTCCAAGCTTTCCGCTTCTTGCGGTTGCTGCTGCACATACGGTTCCAAGATCTCCAGCGCCGGCCAGGGATTGCCCGTCCGAACCAGCAGCAAGCCCAGATCGCGTTGTTCGTCAGAAAACTCCGGCAGCAACGCCACCAAACGCCGTTGAACTAGTAAGGCGGCATCCCATTGATCCAGCCGTGCATAGGCTTCCTTGAGATTTCGCAACACCCGCGCGGCGATTGTCAGATGGGAAGCCGGCCGGAAAACTCGCTCATCCCAAACCGACTCGCCAGTTTGTCGCTCAAGTTTAGCTTCCAGCTCAGATTGCGAAAGGATCTCCGCCGAGAACGCGTCCACATATAGCGGTTCTCCTGCGGAGTAGGCTAACACAAAATGACCCGGCGTGCTCACGCCGTGGAGTATGATCCCGCAGCCTGACGCAAGTTCTTGAAACAGAATCGCCAGGCTGATTGGGATTCCTTTCCGGCGCTCAATTACTCGGTGCAGATAGCTGTTGTCAGGGCAGTAGTAATCGTCTGTATCGCCTTCAAATCCCAGAGTCTGCCGAAAGATGGCCAAGGCGGCCATTAGCAGCAGGTGAGCATCAGCACCCCCAAACGCTGCCGTATGACACACATCAGTCGCTTGTATGTCATTTTGTTGATCCACCCATGGAACAAACAGCTCTTCCAGGACTGGCCGTAATAGCTGCCGAAATTCAAATCGCAGCCGGTTGATTTCCGTTCGAAGTTCTGAAATGTCATGGTTTGGGGCTGCGTCGCGAGCGAATTCTGACATCAGGCCGATGAGATCGACTTCGGATGCTCCCGCGCACAGGCGTTGGAAGTGAAAGTCTCCCTCGAATTGCATTTTCTTATCCATGTGTGCGATTATAGCACCTCCTTTCCCTGCGGCACGTCTCGGGTTTGAATGCGAGCGGGCCATAGGAGAGCCTTTCGTCTCGCTTCGATGCCGTGAAGACCAAGACCGCTAGCAAGCAGCCTCCCCATGTGCAGCAGCAAATTTCGCTGCGAGGCGTTGCCGTACACAACCTCAAGCACATTGATCTCGATTTGCCACGGGGGCGATTGATCGTCTTTTGTGGCTTGTCCGGATCGGGAAAAAGTAGTCTGGCATTTGAGACACTTTATGCCGAAGGGCAACGGCGATACGTGGAGACGCTTTCCTCGTACGCTCGCCAGTTCCTCGATGTCTTTGAAAAACCGGCGGCCGAGAGCATCGAGGGGATTCCGGCATCCATTGCTGTGAGTCAACAAGGGGCGGCCAAATCCAATCGATCCACTGTTGGCACATCGACGGAGATTCACGATTTCTTGCGGTTGTTGTTTGCCCGAGTTGGTGACGTGCATTGTCCAGTCTGTGGCGTGCAAGCCATTGAGGACACTCCCCAAACTGTCTCACAACGGCTCACCGCTCTCCCGGCAGGCTGCCGCGCAATGATTGGTTTTGCTTTCCCTATCGGCGAATCCGTGCAGGAGATTCGCTCCGCCGTCGGCAATCTTAAAGCTGACGGCTTCTTGCGATTGATCGCAGGCGGAACGGTGCTGGCACTGGATGGGGAAGTCGCCAAGCTGGCGGAGCAATTGAGCGCAATCGGCGATCAATCGGCAACGTCGTTGCGTCATGAATCCCCATCAATCGTGATCATGGACCGCATTGCCGTTGGCCGCGTCGATCAGAAGCGATTGCGAGATTCGCTGGAGACGGCGTTTCGCCGCAGTGAAGGACCGTGCGTTGTCCTTGTGGAAACAAGCGAGACGTCTGACGGGGCACCTGAGCAGATACTTGACCATGATACGGCTCCCGCAGCTGGTTCAACGACTGTGACGTCCACGGTTGACGGCAAACCATGGGACGTTTGGCGATTTGCCAGTGACAACCGGTGCGTTGAGTGCGGGCACGAGCTGCCTGATCTAGAGCCGAGACTCTTCAGTTTCAACCACCCCTTAGGTGCTTGCCCAACGTGTGAAGGATTTGGTGACACGCTGGAAGTGGACATGGATAAAGTCGTCCCGGACCGCGCCAAGTCTTTACGAGAAGGAGCGATCAGTCCTTGGACCAAACCTGCGTATAAGCACGAGTTGGATGAACTTCTCGCCTTGGCGGATGACTACAACATTCCCGTCGATATTCCCTATGCGAAGTTGGATGAACGCTCTCTGGGATTGATTGAGCACGGCGTTCCCGAACGAGATTTTGGCGGCTTGGACGGGTTCTTCGTCTGGTTGGACCGACGGCGCTATAAACCGCATCTACGGGCATTTCACAATCGCTACCGTAGCGAGCGAACCTGCGCCGACTGTGAGGGGACTCGCTACCGTGCGGAAGCGCTCGCCGTCACGCTCGGCGGCAAGTCCATCGCAGAGGCGTCCGCATTCAGCGTGCGAGACGCAATCACCTTCTTCGAAAATCTGGAATTGTCGGAAGAGAAAGCTCACATCGCCCGGACCCCTTTGCAGCAACTGATTGCCCGCTTGCGTTTTCTCTCCTTAGTTGGCTTGGATTACCTGTCGCTGAATCGGGCCATGCGAACACTTTCTGGCGGCGAAGCACAACGCACATCACTCACTTCCGCGTTGGGGTCAAGTCTGGTCAATGTCTTGTACGTGTTTGATGAACCAACGATCGGTCTGCATCCCGCTGATACGCGGCGACTGATTGACGCCATCACCGCGTTGCGCGATCGCGGCAACACCGTCGTCGTCGTCGAACACGAAGAGGAGTTTATCCGTGCCGCCGATCACGTCGTTGAAATCGGGCCCGAAGCCGGCGACCGAGGAGGCAAGGTCACCTTTGAAGGCACGCCTACCGAATTGCAAGCGGCCGAGGGGGTGCTCACCGGCGACTACCTCTCCGGTCGCCGCAACGTCCGTCCACGTGCGGATCAGCGTCGTTCGGCTCGGGGTTGGATCGAACTGCGCGGCGCGCGGAAACACAACCTGCAAAACCTGGAAGCACGTTTTCCGTTGGGCGTTTTCTGTGTTGTCACCGGTGTTAGCGGATCCGGCAAGAGTACACTGGTGCAAGAGACGCTCTATCCGGCACTGCGAGCCAGACTCGCCCATCAACCCTGGGCGATTAGCGCATGCGATGAAATCCTGGGCGCGGGACAGGTGAATGACTGCGTGCTGGTTGATCAGTCCGGCATGGCCCGTTCGCCACGCTCAAACCCAGCGACCTACGTTAAGGCGTTTGACGAGATCCGCTCGATCTTTGCCGCGACTGTTGACGCCAAGACAAGGAACTACAAAGCCGGTCAGTTCAGTTTCAACACCGCAGGCGGACGCTGTGATACCTGCCAAGGCGCCGGATACTTGCAGGTTGATATGCAGTTCCTGGGTGACGTCTTCATGAAATGTGAAGCCTGCGGAGGCTGCCGTTTTCGCCCTGAGATTTTGGACGTCAAGCATCGTCAACGGAGTATCGCTGAAGTGCTAGAGATGACCGTCCGTGAAGCCTTCGCTTTCTTCCGTGGTAAGACCAAGCTGCAGGCCAAGCTCAAGACGTTGCTGGACGTGGGGTTGGGCTACGTTCAGTTGGGCCAGCCGGCCAACACGCTTTCCGGAGGCGAGGCGGGACGTTTGAAGCTGGCCAGCTTTTTGGCCGGGTCCGCCAAACACCGAACGCTGTTTCTGCTCGATGAACCGACGACAGGGCTCCACTTTGCCGATGTCGTCCGGCTGATCGATTGTCTGGAATCGCTCTTGGCCGAAGGTCATTCGTTGATCGTGATTGAACACAACATGCAGTTGATGCAGTTTGCCGATTACGTGATCGACCTGGGGCCGGGCGCGGCTGACAAGGGAGGCCGCATCATCGCCACGGGAACGCCGGAAGAAGTTGCCGCTTGTACAAACTCCAAGACCGGAGCAGCGCTGGCGGAAGTACTGAATCGCTGAAGGGCCTGGCGGTGCCCGGGAGCATTGACTGAGAGTCCCTATGAAATGAGAGCTATCTCTTCATCACCCGATGAACTATGACCAACGCAGAAATCGCCGCCATCTTTGATGAGATGGCAGATATCCTCGACTTTCAAGGTGCAAACACTTTCCGCGTCCGGGCGTACCGCAACGCCAGTCGCACCGTTAAAGACTTGGGTGAGTCCCTCGCTCAAATGAGGGCTGCTGGCGGAAAGTTCATGGATATTGACGGTATCGGTAAAGATCTAGCTGAAAAAATCACAACTCTGCTGGAAGCGGGGCAATTGCAGCAGCACCAGGAGTTACGGGCTGCCGTGCCTGCCAAGGTGTTGCTCATGTTGCGGATTCCTGGGCTTGGACCGCGAAAAGCGGCCGTCTTGTACAAGGAACTGGGCATCACCACCCTGGAGATGCTCCGCGAAGCGTGTCATGAACGTCGCGTCCGCGACCTCAAAGGTTTTGGTGCCAAGACGGAAGACACCATCCTCAAGGGATTGGCTTTTGTCGAAACGGAGGAAGACCGCATCTATTGGTCCGAGGCCGATATCTACGCGCAAGAGTTACTGCAACATATGCGTGGCTGTATGGCCGTCAGGCAGGTGGAAGTTGCCGGGAGCTATCGCCGCGGAAAGGAAACCATTGGCGACCTGGACGTCCTTGTTGATGGAAACGATTCGGAATTGGTCATGGATCACCTGGGAATCTTTCCAGGCGTAGACGACGTTCTTGCCCGGGGTGAAACCAAGATGTCAATTCGCCTGGCAAGCGGAATTCAGGTTGACCTGCGCGTGGTTCCGGAAGAATCCTTCGGAGCGGCGTTGCAGTACTTCACTGGCAGCAAGGAACACAACGTCATCCTTCGCAGCAGGGCGAAGGCGCGTGGACTGAAGATCAACGAATGGGGCGTCTTCCGCGATGACAAGTATTTGGGAGGCAGGACAGAAGAAGAAATCTATGACGCGATGAATCTCCCCTGCATGCCACCGGAATTACGGGAAGCCCGTCGTGAATTCGACTGGGCCGACATGGACGATATCCCCGAGTTGATCGAACTGCGAGATATCCGTGGTGACTTGCACATGCACACGACCGAAACCGATGGCAAGGCAACATTGGAAGAAATGGTCGCCGCAGCAAAGGAGAAAGGTCACGAGTACATCGCAATCACAGATCATTCCAAACGCGTCACCATGGCCAACGGATTAGACGGTCCGCGATTGATTAAACAATGGGAACAAATTGATAAGCTGAATCAGGAACTCACGGGCATCACCGTCCTCAAAGGCGTGGAAGTGGATATCCTGGAGAAGGGCGGGCTGGATCTTGAGGATGAAATTCTCGCCCAAGCTGATTGGGTCGTCGCCAGTATTCACTTCGGTCAGAATCAGTCACGAGCGCAGATTACTCAACGAATCGTTGACGCCTTGGCCAATCCTCACGTCTGCGCGATCGCTCATCCCACCGGCAGGTTAATCAACCGTCGCAAAGCCTACGAGGTAGACCTAGACGCGGTCTATCAGGCTGCCAGTGAACACGGCAAGATGTTGGAATTGAACGCAAATCCGGCACGGTTGGACTTGAACGACGTCGCCTGTATGACGACCAAAGATCATGACATTCCCATTGTGATTTCAACTGACGCACACAGCACGGAACGCTTAAACGGCATGCGGTACGGTGTGTTGCAGGCACGCCGCGCTGGCCTCACTCGATACGATGTCGCCAACACGAGAACGTGGAATCAGTTGCAACGGATGCTGGGACGATAGCGACCGATCAGTCCCGTTGGGTGGCCAAGTGCAATGCCAGCGGGCCGCTAGAGGACCTGTCCGAGTGCGCTGTTCCGCTCGCCCACGAATTCTGTGAAGTCACCCCGAAGACGGGAGCTCACACACCTGCCTCTCAGGCGTACGGGCGAAATTGACATTGGTCAAATTTGGGGGGTGTTTCGTGC
>JALCBR010000179.1 GCA_028066245.1 Pirellulales bacterium
GTCGAACACACTTCGTGATGACCTCGTAAGTCGATTGGACACAAACCGCCTGTTTGACCTGGTCAAAGCCACCGGCGCGGCAGATGGAGGTGACCCGAAACTTCACGGCGCAGTCGAAGAGACCGACTTAATCGCTGCACTGCGATTGTTCATCGCCAGGGAACAGTTTGCATTTCCAGCGACCCACCAGGGACTGGGGTACAACAACCTCTTGTACATTTCTTTGATGCTTGCCAGCCTCTCATTCCGTGCGTCGGAGGCGAAGAGGGGGCAAAACGCTGCAATCTTCCCAATGCTTCTCATTGAAGAACCGGAAGCACATCTGCATCCAGCATTGCAGCACAAGCTACTCTCCCACATTGTCAGCCGCGTCCAATCCGAGCCACGCCACAACCGACAGGTCTTCGTCACTACACATTCAACGCACGTCACCTCGGCTGCCCGACTCGCTCCGATTATTTGCTTCTCACTGAAGTCGGACGGCGGAATCCGGGTGTCGTATCCCGCCAGGCTGTTCGCCGACACCGATGCTGGGAAGGCGTCACGTGGCTACGTAGAGCGGTATCTCGATGCAACAAAGTCTACGATGCTTTTTGCGAAAGCAACCGTGTTCGTAGAGGGCATCGCTGAGCAGCTAACTGTACCCGCCTTGGCCGATTCACTGGACCGGTCATTCGACGAACATCACGTTGCCGTTGTCCGGGTTGATGGAGTTACATTCAAGCATTTCCTCCCGCTTTTGGGGCCGGAGCATTTCCCGATCTCGCTCTCGACAGGAAAGTTGCGTGCATCGTTGATGCAGACCCATCACGCAAAAACAAAACCGCGAGCAAGCCCAGGTAGAAGGCATGCTTCCCGTTTCAGCTTGACCGCGATGCAGCGCGGTATGAGTACAAAGAGATTTCAAGGGTTGTCAGCAGGCTCGAAACTCTCACAGCGGGGCGGTCGAACATCGAGATTTACCACAGGAAAAAGACTCTTGAGTACGACTTGGCACTCGTAAACCACGCACGGAAGGAAATCGTTACTGAGACCATGGTTGACGCTGATGTTGTTCGCGAATTGATCGAAAACCCCGCTTCGCTTCCAGAGGCACTGAATGAAGAGCTCGACGCGGACGAGTCCAGTTGCTTGGCACTCGAAAGTGACGAAACTGAGCGTCAAAAGCACTGCGTCGCCGCGATCTACTTGCGCTCGGCTGCCGGCTGCAAAGGAGCTCACGCATTTGAATTGGAAGAGACGATTCGGTCAAACTCCTCCGCCCTTCCAATCACGTGCCCTGACTACATCCGTCTCGCCATCGAATGGGTAACGCCTGCTCCCATTGTACCGGCTCCTGGAACAACCACGTGACAATCACCGCGACCCCAATCAGTTCGAGCGACAGGCTTGACGATGTTGAACACCACTTTCGAGTGATTGCCGGTCCCGGTGCCGGCAAGACGTACTGGCTAACGAATCACGTTCGTCATGTCTCACGAACGTCGACTCGCTCACGCTAGCTGCTCGAATCGGCATCATTTCCTAAACGAATGTTGCGGTTCGAGAGATCCTGCGCGGCCTTAATTCGGTAGCCGACAGGACTGACATCTCAACAATCCACAGCTTCTTGTTTCGAACCTCGTCAGGCCATATCTGCACCTCCTGAAGGACAGTGATGGCTCTGACCTCGTTGCGCACGCCCGCGTCGATACTCACTCTGAACACTTCATCAATCGCAAGCACCTCGACAATTGGCTCAGCGAGAGCAACTCTCGTCAGCTTCTCATCGCGGCGAGAAAGAACAGCTTTGAACTTCTGATTGACCGTTTGCGGATGCTCTCAGTCCGTATCGACTCGACGGGCGACGTGTACTTTGCTCCCGTCAAATCAGAAGCCCGAGATAAGGGCATCCAGCACCTACTGACGGTCGAAAAGCTGCTCTCTTACAAACGGAAGTACTGGCTTCAGGGTGCCGTTGACCATGAAGACGTTCTCTATTTCGGCTACCGGCTGCTCCACGACTTCCCCATACTTCGTCGCTTTCTGAGCGCACGGTTCCCGTATCTCTTCATTGACGAGTTTCAAGACACCTTGCCTGTTCAGGGAGCCCTCGTTCGCTGGTTGGCTGAAGAGGGTACTCGGAGATCTTGAACAAGCAATCTACGGTTTCCTCGACGCAAGTGCTTCACATTTCCATGAGTTTGAGCTCGCCGAGCATCGTACCTACAAGATCGACGGCAATCGCAGAAGCACCGAGTCACTTGTGTCGTTCCTAAACCGTGTACGAACCGACGGGCTCGAACAGCAGTCAAAGCGCGAGGAACTCGGAGTACCACCAACCGTTTTCAGCGGTAATCTTGCCGATGCACTGAAGCACGTACGAGCAGACTTGCCCCATGGTTCCCGGATGCTTGTTCTGGCTCGAAATCACAAAGGAGTCCTGCGAGCACGACGGCCCGATGGTTCCTTGGCAAGTGACCCTTGGAAGTCAATTAGCGACGCTGACTCAAAGCGTTGTCAGTTCTTGCGGCACCTTGCGGAGGCAGTCGACTTGTTGCAACGGGCATTCTTCGACATTGCAATGCAGCGTTTGGTACGAGGCATTTCTTCCCGCTCCAAATTTCGGGACCCGCTGCAGTTCAACGGGGAAGTGCCCCTTGTCAATCGACGCTCGTTGGCGCTTTCGCTGGTTGAATTCATGATGACAAGGCATGATGAATTCGTCGCCACAACGACTCTCGACGTCTATCGTGCGATTGAAGAGCACGTCCCACAGTTTTTGGAAGCTATGAAGCTTCAATCTGTTCGGAGTAACAGCAAATTTCACACTGCTGCAACGTCTTGCCAGTATGGCGACCTTGTAAGTAGTCTGGCGACATCTGAAGAAACGCGGCTGACACGCACTATTCATCAGGCCAAGGGCTCGGAGGCTCATGCGGTATTCGTCGTGCTCGACGATGACGCAGCTGACCATATTCTGTCACCAACCGCAGGTGACGAAGAGCACCGAATCACATACGTTGCCCTCAGTCGAGCCCGCGACGAGCTGTACATATTCTGTCCGGATGGAAATCGCCTTTCGGAGTTTCCGTCAACGCGAAAGTGGTCGTCAGGCTTTTCCTGATCCTGAGACTCGATGTA
>JALCBR010000044.1 GCA_028066245.1 Pirellulales bacterium
GTCCAGGAGTTCGACATTCCCCCGGGCACGGACATCGTAATCAATGCGACTTCGATTGGTTCTTTCGACGAAGACGCCCGGGTGCCGGTTGCCATCGACACACTGGAAGGTGCAAAACTGGCTGCCGATGTCGTTTTACATCCCACGCGGACTCGATTTCTCGACGAGGCCAAATCGCACGGATGTGAGGTACTTGACGGTTTGGCCATATCTGTCAACCAGGGCGCTTTGGCCTTTCAACTCTGGACGGGTGTTGATCCAGACCTTTCGGTCATGCAGGACGCCTTAGAGGAGTTCTTTGGCGTTTGACGACGCTTTGAGTCAGCGAAATGGTCACACAGAACCAAGGGTAAACGCACTCTTGGCGAGCGAAAATGGTCGTTCGCGCAGCGGTGTGCGTTTTTTTCACCCAAGACCCAAAGGCAGCGGGTATGATGATATGCAGGCACTGCGGCTTTCACGTGGTGTTTTCCTGCCTTTGACAGCTGGATTGCCAGAACCCTCATCCTTCATTGGGGTTTAGAGTTGGTGAAGGTGGCGGCCATCCAGTTCCCCGCCTCTGACGATGATACTGGTTCCTAACTAAGACATTACCTAGACTAGGTTGGGTCTGATAGGAAGAGGTACGTCATGTGCAAATTGGTGGCCCGCCTTGGCGATCAGTGACTCGACTGCCCGACGCTACGAGCTGCGCGATCCTGACGTTCGGCTGATGCTCCAGGTGCGCGATAACGACGCCGAAGCATTTGGCGAGTTGACCAGACGCTACCAAAACAGGGTTCTCAACCTGCTTGAGCACCTTGTTGGGCGCGGGCACCAACGGGCTGAGGATCTGACCCAGGATGTGCTGATGCGAGTCTGGAGGGCACGCAGCACGTACAAGCCAGGCAGCAAGTTTTCCACTTGGCTGTTCACAATCACCAATAACGTGGCATCTAATGCCCGCAGGAGCCAGGCCAGGAAGGCGGAGGTTCAGGTCACCGGTAGCGCTAGTGACTCTCAAGCAGGTCCAACGCTGGATGAGATGGCGCCTGCGGCAAGCGGGTCCATGCCTGTCCAACGTGTGGACAAGCAGGAACTGCAAGACGTTGTCCGAGCCGCGGTGGATCAATTGCCTGACCGTCAACGCTTGGCCGTCCTGCTGAAGAGTTTTGAAAATGCCAGTTACGTTGACATTGCGGAAATCATGGATCTCACGCCTCAGGCTGTGAAGTCGCTGCTTTCCCGTGCACGAAACAACTTGAAAGAACTTCTGTCGCCTTATGTCCGGCAAGGGACAGACACAAGCGGACCGGACGACGAACCACCTGCCAATGGCCAGGATCCCAATCGCCAGCCCAATTCCAACACACCAACTCCAAATTGAGCCCACAGCCGGTCGCTTTCGCCACTTCCGTATCCCATGACTGCATCTGAGTCATCACAGCCGACCCAAGAAATCCGCGAGCACCTCGTGGCGTATCTTGACGGAGAACTCGACGCGGAAACGTCGCGCCGGGTCGATGACCTACTGTCGACGGATCCGGTTGTTCGCAAGGACGTTGCTGACTTGGACGCAACTTGGAATCTATTGGAGCATATGCCGCGGGCAGAGCTGGGCGAGAAATTCACGCGGACAACACTCGAACTCGTCGCTCAACAGGCCGAAGAAGAACTTGAGCAGCTTGGCACAACGCGGCCCAAGCTCAATATCGCGCTGGCGGCCACCCTAATTGTCGGCATGTTCACCGCCGGATTGTTGGGAGTTTTGGGCGCTGATCTCATCTCGCCCAATGACAACGAAGTGTTGCTCGAAAATCTGCCGGTGATTCAACAACTCGATCAATTGGAGCAGATCGGCGATTATGAGTTCCTGCATGAACTCCACAAACGCGAGATCTTTGAAGCAGAGATTGAAGATGAGCCACCTGATCCCGATGAAGCCGGCGAAGTTGAAACCGGCGAACAGGGCGGTCAGCCGCAATCAGCTCAGAACGAGGTACAGAGAGAGCGTCCGTAGCGATTTCACGGCAAAGCATCCCAATAAGCCCGCTGTCTTAGCTCGCAAGATAAATCTCCCCGCGAACATGAACACATCGTGAAACGTCGATGTCATGACTGAGAACTTTCATCCTCGATCCGTCTTCACACGTCCGACCGCCGTCGGAGTTTTCGCCCTGGTTGCGCTGTCTGCCGGAATTGGAGCCGGTTTCCTCGTTCGCAGCATCAATGCGCAGTCCTTTGCGGACAAGAGAGAGATCATTGAATCCATGCCCGCCGAGGAAAAGGCGGCCCTGCAAGAAAAACGCAAACGATTCGCCGAACTTCAAGACCACGAGAAAGAGCAACTCACCAAGGTCCATCAGTTCATTGCAGAATCGCCTGAGCGAGATCGCTTGAGCGCCACGATGTTCGCTTACTACGACTGGGTCAAAGGGCTGGACTATTATGAACGTCGTGGACTGAGGGAATCAGACTTGAGCGTGGCTGCCCGTATCCAACGCGTAAATGCCGTTCGCTTGGAGCAGGTCAAACTTACTTTTGACGATGTCGTCTACTTGGCTCAGTGGCTTCGCCGAGTCATTCTTTCCCACGTAGACAACATTGATGCTTCCGAGTACGAGCGTAGCCTTGACCGGACCCTCGCGTTGGCGTTTATCAAGTGGATCAACCACGGGTCGCCGACGATTCCCGAGCCGACACTTGAGGATTATGAAGCGCTCGCCGGAAGGCTGGGCATTCAGCATGCCTTTAAGACTGAGGGTGTGGACGAAGACGACCAAAAACTGGATCGTCGAGAGTTCGTCGCCAATCAGATCTACCTCTACCTCTTCAACCAACGAGGACGACGCGGACGCTCTCGAGCCTATATCGACCATGATGAGTTGATGGAGTTCTTTGCGTCAGATCGCATGCCAGCGGAAGCCAAGGCGAGGATCATCAACTTCGATCGCACCCGACAGCATCGCGAATTGGCACATTTTTTCCTCATGGATAGAAATCCGAATTGGTGGAAGAACGTCAGCGGTGGACGTGGAAGGGGGGGCCGTAGAGAGGGTGACCGCGATGACGGCGGACGTCGCGATGGCAATCGTGGCGGCGGACGCGGTCGCGGAGGAAGGCCACAACGCCCTGGGAGCGATGACCAACTGGAATTCAGCCCGTTTGAAGGTCTCAGCGAGAACGTCTTTAAAGACGGGAACATCTAGAGAGAGATTGCGGCTACACCGCTTGAGAGCCTCGTTTTTACGGCTCCCGCCCGTGATAGGCGCTGCTCGCTGAGCACATGCATCTTGCACCCATCACGGATCAACTCTGACGTCACTCGTCGCCGGTGAGCGCGGCACATTGATCCGTATCGACGATTTGTACGCTGACGTAGTGGGCAACTTGGATGCGGAAATTCGTCAACGCTGCAAGACCCTGCCGGTGTGATTCAATCGCCTGCTCCATCGCAAAAAGATGGTCCCGCAACGGCCGGTCTTGCGGAAAGTTGGATTCTGACGTGACGCTCGCCACCCCGGCTGATTCACAAGCGCTTTGCAGATGGGACAGCTGGTCGACGGCTGTCGTCAGAGAATCAGACCTGACGGCAACGTCCTGAGAAAGCAACTGTCGTTCCAATTCTGTGAAGTTCGCTTTCGGATTGGCGGGAAAGGAAACGTGGCGTCCAACGTCCGGTGCAGAGGAGACCACATCCGCCAAGGCCCAGCCAGCTGCGTGGTACTTCAACTCAGCTTCTAGCCGGCGAGCGACCGCATCGCATTGAGCCGCGCGAAGGCAAAGCATTCCGGTTGTTCTCCGCGGGCGGTCGGGTGCTACCAGGAACTGTTTCTGCAGCGACCGGAGAGCGTATTCATGCTTTAGCTCCAGTTGAATCTCTGCCGCAGCTTGACAGGCTTGCCAGTACTTTGCAGCGGCTGTTGGCTTTTGGCCTGGAGCTGCGAGCCGCCAAACGTCGCAAAGCGAAACGACCGGGTCATCAGGATTCTCGCGCAGGGGGAAGTCCGCCAATAATTCGGGAAGCAACCCGTCACAGTTGCGTCCATTTGGTCTTAAGCGGTAGTGGCTTTGGTAACGGTCTGTCAAAGGACGTAATGCTTCATCCAAAGACCGCGACGGACCCTCCGTGCCTTGGATCGGCGCGGAGGGACGCCTGTCGCTCGGGACAGCTTCCCAACCTGGAGTACTCCCAGGTGCCGAACGATTGTTCTTGATGGGCGCCGTTTCGCCCTTGGCATTCTGGGGCGGAGTGAGTCGCGCAGCGTCGAGCGGCGGATGGAAAGTCCTCGGCGCATCAACGGAACTGCCGGCAGAAGAACTTGGGGGAGCGGAGGCAGCCGCTCCAGTACGTTGCGGCTGGAAGTCACTCGTCCCGCTTACTGGAACAACGCGTTCCGCCAAGCCTGCGGCACCGTCAGGGATCACATGTTCACGGATGAGCATGCCGGTCAGAACTTGCGGGCTTTGGTTTCCGCCCACGGCCAGCGCATACTCCGCAATATCAGCGTTGTACGCATAGACACCATCCAGAAAAGCTAACTCTTGTTCATAGAGTTGTTGGGCAAGGCTAAGGCAATCGGCGCCCGTCACTAGGCCTTGTTGATGAGCTTGAGCAAACGCCGTCCAAGCATCGCTTGCGGCAATGACGGAAGCAGCACGAGCCTTGACAACCTTGTGACGCGCGGGAATCTGATCGTTGAGCAATCGGACTTCTCGTGGTGCTGACTGGTCCGTGAAGATTTCATGGAATCGCGTGTCATATCCGCCGGCGTGCGGAATGCTAACGGCAAGTATGTCAGCATCAAACGATTGCCCCATTCCAGCTGCAAATTGACCAACGGAAACCGCGTAATCAGCCTGCGCCGATTGCAGCTGAGCGTCCGTCTGATGCAGCACCGCAGTGGCCAGTTCACGTTCAAACTCCGTCGCAGCGTGGCGAGAGATCTCGAGCAACTTCATGTGATAGCGCTCTATCACACAACGCTGGGCATGCGCCTGTGACAACTGCCAAAACAGGGCAATGACCTCCTGGCGGCGTTCCGCTGAGGCCATGGCAATGGCCTCTTCCAGCCGAATCCGCTGTGGATCGTCGCTGGCTGAAACCGGAATCAACAGGGTTTCGATCAATGACGTCGCGGTGCCCCGCGGGGAAGAGCTTTGGACGTTTTGCTCTGTTAGTCCAGGTGCGTGGTTGGCGCTCAATTCCCGGTCACTCAAGCTCTGTTCTCTGGCGGCATCAACCGAATCAACTGCCGAAGGTTGCACGAGAGCGGACCGCAATCCATCGTCGCTCTGCGCACAAAGCAACGCTGAAACCACCAACGCGACGACATCCATGTCACCAAACCTGATCGATACGAGAACGCGGGAAAGCGAACCGCCCTACGCTTCTGTGAGCGCAAGCAAGGGTCGGGCGATCGTGTCAAACAACAACCTGACACGATCGCCGCAGACGGTCAATCCGAGTCCTTTCGGATCGCTAGCGCTGCTGGCGCCGTAAACGAAGGTTCACCCGCACACCTCACCGCAGACCGGCGTCATCCTGTGGCATGATGACAAACTCGATCCGGCGGTTCCGTTCTCTGCCTGCGGGTGAGCCGTTGGAGAACAATGGTGTCGAGCCGCCCATACCCGCAACGCTTAGATGATCTGCCGAAAGACTGCTCACCCGGGTCATGGCATCCAGCACGGCAATCGCTTGGTTGGCGGTAATCTGTTGTTCCATGATCGCACTGCGTGAGGCTGCAGGATCGCGATCCAAATGGCCTTCGATGCGAATTCGCCGACCGGAGAAGTTCTGCTCCAGGATACGGGCGATGCCTGCGATTGAACTGTTGGCCTGAGCGCTCAGCCTCGTGTCACCCGGGACAAACAGCCGATCGGCCGACATCGTAACGCGAATCACGTCGCCGTCACGGCTGGCGCTTGCACCCTCGACATCGATTGCCGGCAAAGTCTCCGCAAGACTATTGTTAGGCGTGATCGCCGCTCCGCCACGGCGTTGGGTGCTGGCCTGCAACAGGTCAAATTCACGCTGCTGGGCTTCGTTCCGGTCCTTGAGTCGAGCAACCTGCGCTACCGAGCTGCGAAGCTGCTCGCGCAATGCGTCAACATTCTCCTCATACAACTTGGATTGCTGCTGGCTCTGAGCCAAGAGTTGGTTCAACCGCTCGTTCTCCGCACTCAACTCATTGGCGCGCACCAAAGCTTGCCCTTGTTCTTGCTGGGCAGTTAGCGTCTGTTGCTGGGCAAGTTGATAAGCATCCATGTTGGGTGCTTGGCAGCCAACCCACAACGCAAGGAAAACCCCCCATACACCGGTTGTCGAAACCGCGCGCATCCGCGGAATACGTCGGGCGAGGAAGGAGGCGCTGTTGCACTTTGTGGGCACCACAATAATCATCCGCAGTGCAGATTCTCCTTGCCAACGCATGGCTGAGTGCGCGTGGCGTCGAGGAATACGCGTCGAGGAATACTTCGCCGAGCAAAAGGCGGCGAACCGTACTCAAAGCCTGTCACCAACGCAAGATGCATATCGGAACACGCTGCGCGTGGCATGCGGTCTCAGGAACCACGCAGTAGACCCCGATCGCGTTCGGCTCAATGCCTGCTAGCAAGAAACCTTGAGCTGCGCGCTAGCGGCCATGTGCCGTCTTAGCGGCGGTGAAAGCACATGATGATCAAATTGCAGCTCATCCTGGCTGGCCGCTTCGTCTGTTTGAATGGCCGGACTCACCGGAGAAACGTCGTTGAATTGTCGGTGCTCCCAGGATTTTCCATACAGAGCATAGCGCATCTTTTCAGGCAATTCCGGATACGAACCATAGAAGCGTTTGATGAAATTGCGATGCCAGCGTTGTGGCTTGTGCGCCTCCCAGCCGTAGCGCTTCATGACGCGGTCGGACAAGCGAAGATTTGCAGCATCGCACAACAGAGCGTCTGCTTTCTTGATTCTCGCAATCTCGTCCAATGCCGTCAGCGCCACGTTGACTGTTGCCAATGAAGTTCCAACGCCGCTTTCCACATAGCGAAGAGCCAGGAAAGATGAATGCCCCCACGGCTGGTTGTAGAACAACCGGCATTCGTCTCGTCGCGTGTAGCGATGATACCAGCTTCCCAGAAAGCCCAGTTCGGGAATGGAGACAACCTTGGGCAGCGGACGAAAGCGGATTCGGTCCAGGCAACCGGACCGCACAATAATCACGCCGAACCGCCGCTGGCGGATCAATTTATTCTCTTCTTCCAGACCGGAGATCGACGCAAATAGCCGCATGAAATCAAACCCCAAGCAAACGTTTAAAAGACAAACATACACTCTGGCAAGTCATCCGTTGGCTGAACACGCTGCTTGTGAGCCGATCGTGCGCCGTTAGAATCGACTTAAGTTGAATGCAACGCGTGGATGGCTCTTGGGTATTGTTGGGAATGTGGCGGGAAAATTGATTTCGCAATGCCTTGAACGTCAACAAGCATGTTCGATCCTCGTGACGTTTTCGACTTCACGCTTGTGAAAACGTCAAGAGATATGGGGGCTGGTTGCATGACAGCAAAGTCATTGCTTGCGAAGCAGTTACGGCGATTTTGTCACGTTGACCGGCCTCAGACGCCTCCCTATAATCCCCGACCGCATTGTTGGACCAAGCACGTGACCGGCGGCCCATCCCGCAAACTGTGGCCGCAGTTCACGAGCAAAAATTGCCAGGCAGCACATCCGCATGGCCGCCGGCAGATCCCGTAGAGTCCAGCGAAAAGTACCCAGGAGCCGCGCTTGACCGCAGGGTCGTTTCAAGACGCAAAGGAACAAGTTCGCCAGGCGGTCGATATCGTCGACCTAGTGGGCGGCTATCTGGATTTGCGCCGCGAGGGGCGACTCTTCAAGGCGCTTTGCCCATGGCATGATGACTCACGTCCCAGCTTGACGGTCAATCAGGAACGGCAGACCTATCGGTGCTGGGTTTGTGATCTTGGCGGCGACATCTTCAACTTCGTGATGCGCATGGAGGGCATTGAGTTCCCCGCCGCGTTGCGGATGCTGGCGGATCGCGCTGGAATCGTGTTGCAGCAGACGCCTGCCGCCGCGCAAGCGCGTGACGAGAAATCGCGACTGTACGCAGCGATGGCTTGGAGCGTGCGGCAATACCATCAATGTCTACTGCATGACCCCGCCGCGGCTCCGGCGCGAGAGTACCTTAGGTTACGTGGATTCACGACTGACACGATACACCGTTTTCATCTCGGCTTTGCCCCCAACCAATGGGATTGGATTCAGGCCCGTGCGACAAGTGAGGGAGGCACGCTCTCGCGCCTGGCGAGCGTAGGCGTGCTCGGACAAGGTGAGAATCGGTCTGACTACTACGATCGCTTCCGCGGCCGGTTGTTGTTTCCCATTCGCGATACGCAAGGTCGCGATGTTGGGTTAGGCGGGCGCGTCCTGCCGGAGTTCGCCGACGAACGCTCGGCCAAATACGTGAACTCACCCGAGACACCGTTGTTCGCCAAGAGCCGGTTGTTGTACGCCTTTGACGCGGCGCGCGATGCGATCTCCCGCAGCCGTACGGCGGTCGTTGTTGAAGGCTACACGGACTGCTTAATGGCTCATCAACTGGGCATGAAGAATGTCGTTGCTGTGCTGGGCACGGCGATCGGCGAAGGACATATCAAAGCGTTGCGGCCATTCGCAGACAAAATCGTGCTGGTTTTAGACGGCGATGAGGCAGGGCGCCGCCGCGCTGCGGAAGTGTTGCAGTTGTTCGTGTCAGCTCAAATGGACGTTCGCGTGCTCACGCTGCCAGAAGAGTCTGACCCTTGCGATTTCTTGCTCGCGAAGGGAGTCGAGGCGTTTCAGCAGGCGATTGATACTGCCGGCGACGCATTGGATTACAAGTTGAATTTGGTCAAGAACAAGTTGACTAAGAATATTGGTCCGCACGAAGTTCAATCGGCGGTGGAAGAGGTGCTGTCCGTGATGGCCCATGCGCCTCGCTTGTCTAAAGCGACAACCACGGAACATCGAATGAAGGAAGATTCGCTTCTCGCAACCTTGGCAGCGCGAAGTGGCATTGGTGAACAGTCTCTCCGCCATCGGATGAGCGAGCTGCGCAAAGCCAAGAAATCGCCAACCTCCAGAGAACAGAAGCAGCCTACGGTCAGTTCAAGTGAAATGACCAAATGGGAGCGGCAACTTTTCGAGGATGTGCTGCTTGCGCCGCAGTGTTTGCCAAAAGTGCGCGCCACAATTCAGCTGGAAAATTTCACCTGCTCTGAATCGCGCGAACTCTTTGATGTGCTGTGTGCACTTGAAGAGCAAGGGGTGGCGCCGGGCGTGGAAAGCTTGCTGTTGAGAATTGATGACTTGCAGTTGCAAAGCCGTATCTTGGCGCTGGCCGAAGACGGACAATCGAGAACTGCTGGCCGCTCCACGGATGAGATCACGGCCGAATTGAATGAACTGCTGAAAAACCTGAGTGACAATTTCACCCGAGAAGGAGAGTCACGCCGGCTCCATGAGCTCCGCACGGGGCAGTTGTCGGAAGCAGAACTGGATCTGAACGAGCTCATCGCTCAAAAGCGGCGCCAGCAGGGAATTTCCTCGCCCACGGACGGGTAGGCTGCGCGCGCCGTCAGGGATCCGCAGTGTTCAAGAAATTGAATACCGCGGGCGCCCAACTATGTACGGACACGTCGTTCTCGCAGACGGCGTGCATCAGGAGGATTTCCGTGCCGGAATTCGCATACGAAGTTCAAGAACTGATCGCCCAGGGAAAACACCAGGGATACTTAACTTACGATCAAGTCAACGCTTGCTTGCCGGATGATGACGTCAATCCGGAGAAGCTTGATTCCCTGCTGGTCGAGATCGAGGAGCAGGGGATCGAGCTGTACGAGGAAGCGCCACAGGAAGCAGCGACGATTCCTTTCCCGGCAAGCGGTGACGTACAACCGAGCGTTTCGAACTCGGAACGCTCAGCCGAGGCACAGCCGGCGTCATTGGCGATTGCCGGTCGGATCGGACCGGCTCAAACGCAGGGCCAGAAGCCTGGCAAGCCATCGCCGACAGAGCAGCTCATGCTTGAGTCGGCCAAGTGGAGCGACGACCCGATTCGGCTCTATCTCTCTCAAATGGCGGAGATCCCGCTGTTGGCCAGAGAAGAAGAAATCTCGCTGGCCAAGAAAATCGAACTTACGCGCAAGCGTTTCCGAGCCACGGTGCTTGGCTGCCATCTGGCGATGCGGAACACCGCGGAAACATTGGAAAAAGTCCATCGGGGAGAGCTCCCCTTTGACCGAACGATCAAGGTCTCGTTGACCGAGTGTTTGACCAAAGAGCAGATTAGCGCGCGAATGCCTGGTCATTTGCAAACGTTGCGTGGCATGTTCTCCACCAACGAGCGCACATTCCTGGAGTTCGTCGACAAGCGGCGATCTGCGGAGCAACGGACTCAGTCGCGGCGCAGTTTCATCAACCGTCGCCGCAGGGCAACCGTGCTGATTGAAGAACTCAGCCTCCGCACGCGCCGCATTCAACTGATGATGGATGACATCAAGGCTTGCCTGGCCAAGATGGAGCGAATCAAGCAGAAGATTGCCAATCTGGAGCATCGCGTTGGTACACCTGAGCGGATTGCCGAAGAACGAACGTACCTTCGACGTGAGCTGCATCAACTGATCATGCTTGCCCAGGAGAGTCCCAAGACGCTGCGGAAGCGCGTCAAGCTGATGGAGCGCCAGTTTGAAGATTACGAGCACGCCAAGCGGCAGCTCTCCGGCGGTAATCTCCGATTGGTTGTGTCCATCGCCAAAAAGTACCGCAACCGTGGGCTCAGTTTCTTGGATTTGATCCAGGAAGGAAACACCGGGTTGATGAGGGCCGTGGATAAATACGAATATCGCCGCGGCTACAAGTTCAGCACGTACGCTACGTGGTGGATTCGCCAGGCAATCACACGAGCGATCGCGGATCAGGCCAGAACCATCCGGATTCCGGTTCACATGATTGACGTACTGTCCAAGTTGCGGAATACTGCGAAGAAGCTCGCACAACAGCTGGGACGTGAGCCCACAGCCGAAGAAACCGCCCGAGCGGCCGATATTCCACTTGAGGAAACGCGCCGCGTGATGGATATCGGTCGGCAGCCGGTCAGCTTGGACCGTCCGGTGGGTGAAAGCGAAGATGCCAGTTTTGGCGAGTTCATTGAAGACCACGCAACAACCAACCCGTTGGCTGACGCGTCACGCAGCATGCTGCGAGGGAAGATCGAAACCTTGCTCAAGACATTGACATATCGAGAGCGAGAAATCATCCGACTCCGTTACGGGTTGGGGGACGGTTACACGTACACTTTGGAGGAAGTGGGGCGGATCTTCAAAGTCACCCGCGAACGGGTGCGGCAAATTGAAGCCAAAGCCGTTCGCAAACTGCAACACCCAGTGCGAAGGATGCACTTGGAAGGCTTTCAGGAGCAACAGGAGACTGCCGAAGCCAGTTGATCCACAGCACCAAACACCGCCGATCGTGAGATCAGCGGTGTTTTTTGTTGGCGTGACACGGCCAGCGGCGTGCTCATCAATTAAGACAATGCACGAGCGAGAGAAGTCGCCATGGCCATGACCTCGGATCAGATTCGTACGCTGCACAGAATACACCGCCAGCTGGAACACCTGGAAGATCGTCGTGCCCGCGGGCCGCGTCAGATGCAGGCGCAGTCCGCCGGGGTCAAGAAGCTAGAAGGTGACCATGCCCAGGCGAAGTCTGTTGCCCAAGCCGCGCGGATGGCTGCCGATCAAAAGCAATTGCAGCTCAAGTCCAATGAAGGCAAGATCGAAGACTTGCAGGTCAAGTTAAACACAGCCAACAGCAACAAGGAGTACCAGGCGCTCAAAGAACAAATCGCTGCGGACAAGATGGCCAACAGCGTGCTGGAAGATGAGATCCTGGAATCCATGGATAAGATCGAGGAGTTGCAGGTCGCTGTCAGGCAGGCGCAAGAACGCCTGGAGAAAGGCAAAGCTGAACTTGTCAAGCTGGAAGGATCGATCGTTGAACAACTCAACTTGATCGAAGGCGACATCAAACGTCTCTCCGCAGAGTTGGCCCAAGCAGAAGCATCTCTGCCAGACGACTTCCGCGCCACGTACGACCGCCTGGTCAAGTCAATGGGGGCGGATGCAATGGCTGAGGTTGAGGGTGAAATCTGTTCCGGCTGCTTCACTCGCATTCCGCCCAACAAGATCAGTCAAATGATGCTCTCGCACGAAGTGACATGTTTGAGCTGTGGCCGCCTGCTCTACTTGCCGGAAGATCGTGCGCCAAAACTCAAGGCACAATAGCCATTACCTGGGCCTGCCCTCCGAAATAGAGGCTATCCTGATTGGGGATAACTTGAGTGAGTTTGACAACTTCGGCGCAAGTAAGACCGCCGTGTTCATCATCTCCACCAGGGAGTTGTCGCCGCTCTTGCAGCAGCCGACGAACGCCTCGCCGGACATTGGGAGACGACTACCTTCGCTGGTGCGATGCGAGCGACTGGCATCACGGCGCCTGACTTGAATCTGATCGAACTGGCGTTGGCAAAGCTGAAGGGGTCGTCCGCACGGTAAGTGGAAAACGCTCTAGCAGAACAAGAATTAACAAAACGCTCGAGACCATCTCTCTGATTGGTGTCTGTTCGTCGGCCGTTCCCATCGCTTCGCGGACGCGAGATGGAATTGCCGCGGCGTTCCCGCGCGCCCTGCTCTCATGCGTACGGTTGAAATTAACATTGGTCAAATTTTTCTCGCCTCCAGGGGGGTGGCGCAAACGCGTCATGCCCAGCAATTGACCGGCAACGCCACCGTGAACATCACCGGCAATCCTGACGTTAAGTTCAGCAGCATGTTAACCGTCAACCCCCTATGGTGCTCAGCAGCGCGCATGGCGGCGCGAAACACCCCCCAAATTTGACCAATGTCAATTTCAACCGTACGCATGAGAGCAGGGCGTGTGAGCTCCCATCTCGGGGCAACTTGACAGCGTCCGCCCAGGCAGGCGGAACGGCAATCGGACAGGTGCTCTAGATCAAAGTCAAAGGCGAGACTGACATTGTTGGCCGAACGAACGCGAAAAACGTATCCCGAGGTCACGGTTCTTATCTGAAGCTGATCAAGCCATTTTCAAGCGGATGACCGTGAGGGCTTTGAGCCGCTGGCTTTGGACGACTTTGCGAAACTCGCCCGAAATTCACGTTTAATGGGAGACGCCGCGAAGGCGTTACCAGCGTGCCATCTCGCACAAAACACGCGCAGTGAATCTGGGCTACAAGTTCTTTGCTTCTTCTGCCAATGGGCTTTTTCTTGCTCCGCACGTCTCCACGGTCTAACTTGTCAGGACACCGCACGACATATACCCTTCATGCCAATTTTTTAGGAGTCAGGAATGAATCTCAGATTTTGTGGGCGATTTTCGATTGTCGCGTGGTTGCTTGTGGCCCTTTGCTCCGTTCCGCTTGCAGGCAAGGGAACCGGCGGGCAAGGGGCTGGCGAGTCCGAACTCTCCGACCGAGTGCTTGCCGAACACGAGCGGCACCTTGAGATGGCCAAGAACTCACCCTACGCGGGGATTCCCTGGCAGTTTGTCGGGCCGGAGATTCCCGTAGGACGAGTAACCGATGTGGAAGTTCATCCGTCCGCGCCCGAGGTGATCTACCTGGCATCGTGCGCCGGCGGTGTTTGGAAATCGACCGATGATGGCGTCAACTGGACGCCCATTTTTGAGAACGCGGCATCATCCTCTATCGGTGACATTGCTATTGCTCCGTCCGACCCAAACATTGTTTGGATTGGAACTGGTGAATCGAACATCTTTCGCAGTTCCATGGCAGGCTTTGGCGTGTACAAGTCCACCGACGCCGGCAAAACGTTTGAATACTCTGGACTCGCGGACACGCAGCACATTGGCCGCGTCCTGGTTCACCCGACCAACCCTGACATCGTCTATGTTGCCGGAGCAGGTCACGAATACGAACACAATGAAGCGCGCGGCGTTTACAAAACAACTGATGGAGGCCGCACCTGGGACAAGGTGTTTTATCGCGGGCCGGATGTCGGTGCCATTGATCTCGCAATGGACCCTGAAGAACCTGACACATTGTATGTTGGCACCTCGGAGCGCCGGCGTTTGCGTTGGAGTGATCCGTTGCCAGGTCCACAAAGCGGACTCCACAAAACGACCGACGGCGGTGCGACGTGGGTCACATTGACAGAAGGGCTGCCTGACTTTTCCGCTGGTGAGTATGAACGCGTTGGCGTAGATGTTTGCCGTAGCCAGCCCAACACCGTCTACACGGTGCTCAATCATGCCGCCGGACCGCGAGGAACTCGCGGAGCGGAGGTATACCGCAGTGACGACAAGGGCGCGACCTGGACGATGTGCGAAGGGACCGACCAGGTTCGACGTGAGTTTCCTGCGTATGGCTGGGTGTTTGGCCAGATCCGCGTTGACCCGACTGATCCGGACATCATTTACGTGCTCGGGCTGGGATACAGTCGGTCCACTGATGGCGGAAAATCGTTCTCACGGCTGCGCGGCAGCCATTCGGATTACCACGCAATGTGGATCAATCCGAACGACAACAGCCACGTGCTGGTGGGTAATGACGGCGGTGTCATGATCTCGCACGACATGTTGGCTTCGTACGAGCGCGGCCAAAACCTGCCAATTTCGACGCCGTTCAACGTCGGAATCAGCGTTACACCAGAGAAGTTCTGGTTATATTCGTGCCTACAGGATTCCAGCGGATATCGTGGCTTGGTTGATCTCTCCAGTGGACGCGACAGCGTGACCTGGATGAAACGCTGGGAACGGGCTCCCGGTGATGAAGCTGGACGCCAAGCGATTGACCCGACCGATCCGACGATTGTGTATTCCGTGCGCCGCTATGGTGGCGGACCTTCTCGAACTACGGTCAGTAATGAGTCTCGTCAAGGTGGCCGTAGAAGCGGTGGCGGTGGGCGAAACCGACAGGGTGGGGGCCGAGCCGGTAGACCAGACTTTGGCGGAGAACGTAAGCGAGCCCAATGGGTTTCACCGTTGATCATCAGTCCGCATGACCCCAAGCGAGTGCTCTACGGCGCGCAGTTCGTGTTCCTTTCCGATGACCAAGGCGAGAACTGGCGAAAGATCAGCCCGGACCTGACTAACTATGACAGAGACAAGCAAGGCAACATCGCTCATGCGGTGATGTTTGCGCTGTCGGAATCGCCAGTCGAGAAGGGTGTGATCTACGCAGGAACTGATGACGGCAACGTGCAAGTCACGCGTGATGAGGGTGAGAACTGGACCCTGGTAACAGACGGGCTGCCCGAAGGCCGTTGCGTATCCAGCATCGAGGCTTCGCACTTTGACGCTGGAACGGTGTACATCACGATGACCGGTCGCCGGCATGATGACTTTGAGACCTACGTCTACAAGTCAACCAACTACGGCGAAACCTGGACCCGCATCAGCAGCAACATCCCCATGAGTTCGGCCAACGTGGTCCGGCAAGATCAGAAGAACAAAGATCTGTTGTTCGTTGGTACAGACAAGGGGACGTATGTCACCACCAACGGCGGAGAGAAATGGGACGTGCTGGGAAGCGGACTACCCACCGTTTACGTGCATGACATGGTACTGCATCCGACCGAAGACATGGCCGTCATCGCCACGCATGGGCGCGGTTGCTGGGTGCTGGATATTCGTGGATTGCGAACGAATTCGCCACAGTAAACGGCCTTTATCAAATTGGCCATCGTGTGGTAGTTTTCGGGTGCTCTCGTACCCCCTGTTTGCTTTGCAAACAGGGGGTATTTTATTTGATCATCAGCGATACGTTTAAAGAACACATTGCGGCAATCCGCGCGCGCTAACCGTCACCGCCGCCACCAAACCCTTGCCCATCCTTTCCTTTGATGGCTCCGCCGGTTGCTTTGTCAGGTTCGGTGGTCTCCTCTTCAAGGGATGCCTCTGGTGACAACCCCGAGTCAAACACCATATATCCGGCCCAAAAGAACGGGTGTGAAGCGTTGAACTGTTCATCTTTGCGAGCCAGATGGATTCGCCCCTCATTGGCGGGATCAACAGGCAACTGCAACGCCAGGAAGACACAACGCTGCCAGGCTTCCGCAGCGGATGTTGAATCAAGCTCCTTGACGAACTCTCGGACAAGGTCGTAACAAGTTTGACCACCGTTGCGCCAACGGCTGATCATGACGGTTCGAGTTCCCATCGACATCATTCCCATAACGCTGAGAAACATCTCATCGCCGGTGACTGCGGCGGTTTGCGTCTTCAGGCCATCTTCCGCCTTGGTGTGATAGCCCGGCATGATCATTTCCTGAGGAGCGCCAAAGGGGAGCGGGAACCAATCCGCCAACGTGATGGCTCCCCGTCCACCTTTCTCCGTTGACAAGGGCGACCAGTTGAAGGGCTTGGTTGCGCTGCCGGTGATCTCGTCCAAAATAACCAGCCGGTCAAACAAGGCTGAATACACGGCTGGTGAGACGGGCATCTCCTGAGGAATTGCCGCCGCGCCGGGGATGTCCCGTTCCATGGCCGAGACCGCATTCGCAATCAACTCTTCGGGTTCTGGAATGGTCATTCTCCCCGTGGCGACGGCCGTGCTGGGGAGAGCCGTCTTGTTCTTGGCCGTCGGGAGCATCAACCCCAATGTTGGCGAGTAGCGAACTTGCATACGCGAGATCAGCGACTCCGTCTGGTCACCATCAGTGGGAAGCTGCAACGCCTCAAACGGGACATACCAAAACAACCCGTCTGGCACCACGATAAGTTCGCTGACTCCTTCAGGCATTGTTTGTGCGCCGTAGATTGTTTCCATCAGATCGACCCCGGATTGCCGCCAATCCGTGTCGGCCAAGTCATCGCCGCGCATCACACGGTTGGGCCCAAAGTTCCCCAGTTGTCTGAGGAATGTTTTGACTGGCGTCAAAGCGCGGGTCACGGATGGAATGCGCCAACGACCGTAGACCTCTTGACCCTCTGCCTTGCCGATTTGGAAGACATAGGTGTTGCGACTAGTCTGGAAGAAGATCAACGCAAGTTGGCCGTCTTTCATCTCGCGTCGGATTTCCATCGTCGGCCGTGTTGCCGGGAACGATAGCGACGACACCTGGCGGCACACCGACATCTCGCGCAACAAGACCTCTTGCGACTGACTGACCATGGCCAGCTCTTCCAGCAGTGTGGCTTGTTGATGCTGCTGTTGCTGATCGACAATCTTCCACGGCAATTCGCGAAGTTGCGTTTGCAGCCGCGCAGCGTTCTCAGCTAGGCCTGCATAGGCCGGATACTGCGTCAACAAGTCTCTTCTCAACAAAAGTTGGTCAGGCGAGAGCTTTTCTTCCGGACCTTCCAGCAACCAACGCAGCCCTAATAGTCGACCACCCAGGGGCAATTCGCGGAAAAAACGATGTCGGCGAGCGAGATCTGCAATCTCCAAGGCCGCGTCGTTATCTTCCCGCGCCACGGCTAACTCAAACCAGTTTTCATACACGCGGTCATGAGGGGACCTCAGCATGGCCAGTGTACCCAACGGGTCCAGCAACCAATCTGATCGCGCCGGTTCTCGCAGCACAAACTCATACAGGCGGAGCGCCTTGATATCTGTAATCAGCCCTCGGGAAACCCTGTCGTCCACCAATTGCATGTGCAGCAGCCATCGTGAAGACCCTTGGGAAGTGCGCTGCAGTGCATCCGCCAGAGCCGTATCTCCGGCTCCCATTTTGCCAGCCTGATAATTTGCAATGGCCGTCAAGTGCTTGAAGCGAGTGCCGACCAGGCCACTCCCCATATCCCGGCGGGCGAACGCTCGCACCGTCTGGGTGAGAAATTGCTGAGCCTGTCGTGTATTGCCAGCAACGAGAGACTCTTCTGCGCCATCCAACGAGAGTGTGGCAACCAAGTGCATCAGCTTCTCGCGACGAGCCCAGCCTGCGGCGGCCTGCATAGGCGCATACGCGGCTTGCCGGTTGGAGAGTTGCGTGCAAACGTACGCATTGTGGAATGCTTGCTCCATCAACGTCGGTCCGGCTGGATACAGATAGTACGCCTGGGCGTATGTCGCTTCGTTAAAGTTGTCAACGGCCTCGGAGAAGTCTCCCCGCTCCATCGCAATGCTGCCCATTTCATAGAAAGCAATCGGCGTCAATGGATGGTCATAGAGACCGCCCATCAATCGTCCACGCTGAAACAGCGCATAGGCTTCGCCTTCGGAGTTGTTCATCCTGGCAACCAACCCGCGCAAGATATCGCCGAAGCATTGCGAATAGTGGTTAGGCGGAAAAGTTGTCGCCAAGGCGTTATCCAGTTTGGAGACAATTGCCTCGTGTTGACACGCAGGCCCCGTCAGCTCTCTGTACCGCTGCATGGCAACGGCCGTGGATCGAATGATCTCCATTGCGTTGAGCGGGTACTTTTGCGCGTTGTTGAGCGCTCCGCCTGGGATTGGGATGAGCCCTCCGCGGTTCATCAAAAGGTTTTCGCCAAGATTGGCGACCTGAACGTTTTGACGCTTGGTTTGCCCCCAAGGAACGTTGACGGGCGCGAACGGCCTAATCTGCTGCTGGATGGGCCAATCGATCTTTAACGGCCAATCCGACCATCGCAAAAACTGCAACAAGGCGTTTTCATACTGTTGCAGCGCTTCGGCAAACTGCCCCTGCTTATAAAGGCTCTCGCCGATGGCAACGTGGTAACAAACCGCGTCGACGAATCGTCCGTTGGCACCCCGGGGGGACCCCCGTAGGCTATCACCCGCCGCATCGAGTGCGTTGGCAAGTTCGCCCTCATCCAAAAACTTGTAGGCCAAATGGTATTCCATGGACGGAATGGGATTCCGCGTGTTGTTGGGAAAGCGGTCCTGTAACGCCCGGCTGCGGGCGGCGCGGTTCTGCGCCGCCGCTGGCCACGCCAGGACCATCAACAACAGGCAAATCCCCAAGAGAAGCCGACGCGAGTCGAGCATGGATTGCATATCTGGCCTCGTAGGTAATCGCGAGTTCCGTTACTCGCGGTGAAGCGGCCATCAGGCCGCGAAACGGGGGTTGGTCAGGGTGCCTTCCCGGTGACAACCGAGATCCGCTAGCAATCGCTGAGGCAACTCAAACAACTGCCGTCCCCCGTTCCTTCTTGATTCGCACACCTGGTGACGCATTGTGTCACAACGGATCGCGTCCGTTCATTCCTCGTTGCCTGAGCTGAAAGCCAGCACAGCCAGCGTGGCCGCAGCAAGTGTGCATATCTACCACGATACCGTTTTGCACGAGACTGGCAAAACAAGTTCGCCAAATGGCGTAAATTCCGGGCGCCGTGCCAGCATGCCAGCAACACACAGGACAATCCGATGCCCACGCGGAGCGACTCACCGCGGATTTTCTCATTTGCTGAAAGTCGGCCGGATTGTTGGACGATAACGATACTAACGAACAATCGGTCTGTGGCGCATGGCCTGTCCTTTCGCCACCGGTACTGCGCGCCGGAGAGCGAACGAACATAGCGAGGGAACGATGAAGACATCCAAAGGGCGTATTCGGGCAATGCTGTGTGCCGCTGGCTTGACGATCGCTGGCTTTGCAACCGGGTGTCAGGTGGAGATTGGCGGTCAGACGCTGCCCAGTCCCTACTATCAGTTTGACGACGTCCAATACTACGCTCCGGGACCAGAATTCAAGCTTTCCAACGAAGCCGCGGCATTGCGATCTCGTGCTGCTGAGACCATCGCGCCCGGCATCGGTCGAAACGACCTGCCACCGGGAGAAATCTTGCGGTAGCGCTCGGATATTCGGATAGAAAACAACGACGCCGTCCATTCGGTCGGCGTCGTTTGTTTGCGCATGCGATAGTGATCCGCTGCTCGGGCGGCCTACCAGTCAACTCCGAAACCGTTAATGCGTAGACTCCCGCCACGGCGGTTGAGATAGAGTCCGTTGCCGCCGTAGTAGCCCGGATATCCAGGCCCGAAGCGATTGTTGTAGTAGCCATTGCGGCCCGAGTAGAAGTAGTCGCGCGGGCCGGCCGTGCCGTAGTATGGATACGTGTTGTAGCCGCGGCGAAACGGGTCATCGTAGTACGGAGTATAGTACCGGTTGCCGCGTGAGTTATAGCGGCGGTTACTGTTGGAGGATCGCCCAAGATAGCGATCATCCTGAAACTGAGCAGGCCGTTGCGGCTGAACGTCGCCAACCGGTCCTTTATTGCGTAGATCTACTTCCCAGTCCTGTGCGCGCGCGTCACGCCAGATGACAAGCTTGACGCGGTCGTTCTCGACTTCTTCCGCCACGACATCAATCACGGTATCGGGATTGGAAACTTTTTGATCGCCCACGCGCATGATGTAGTCGCCCCGACGCAACCCAGCATTAAACGCGGGACTGCCGCGTACGACGTCCGTTATTAAGACACCGCCACCGGCAGATTGCCCCAGCATCACACCCATGCGCGGTCGTGGAGCATCGGGCTTTTCCTGCGATGCGGGTGGTGCCGGCAAAGGGAGTTCTTCCGGAGGCGGTAGTGTTTGTGATGTGGCGTTCTTGTCCGGCGGTGATACGGCTGGGGGCTGCCCATCCTGGGCCACACTCGCTTGCGGGCCAAGTAGCACGACCGTCAGCCCCAACGTCAAGCACGCCATGAAACCTCGTGTTGATGACATTTGCTCAATCCCTCCTGTGAGAAAAGAAGCCAAATATTCCCATCGCCGGGCCTAGGGAATTATACGACAGATCGCATTGGCAAGTCTGCCAGAAGTGCAACCGTTGTTCCAAACGATTGCAAACTGCCGAGCGATCGAGACTGGCGATTGCTAACTTATTGAAATTGCGAAACCTGCGGCATCACAGCGAATTCAGGTGTCCGGATAAACATTCAACGCCAACAACGTGGCTTTGTAAGAAACTCCAAAACTGCAGCCCAACCAAACCGGGGCTCAACCGCTCGTTGGACCGAAGCACTGATCAGCCGGCGGGCAGGGCTGAAACCGCACTGGCTCCGCCTATTGCTGCGACTTGTCGAAGAACACGTCCATGCCAAGCCAAAAAGCCCTGGCGTGCCGAAAGAAGAGTAGTGGAAAGGCTACGCAAAACGTGGCCAATGGCCAAAGCTGCGCATCCGGAGTAATTCCGTATCCAAGGTAGAGCGTGAAAAACACGGCCAGCGCGATGATGGTTGTTAGGCCGTAGTTGAAGTAGATCGAACCGAGGTAAAACCCGGATTCGCGGACCAGGTCCAAGCCGCAGTGATCGCAACTCGCGTTCATGCTTAGGAAACCTCTAAAGAGCTTCCCTTGTCCACAACGTGGGCATCGTAGACGACAGCAACGCCAGAAGACTGTCCAAAACCGCAGCGGCGTTTGGCCGGAAGGCGGAGGATTGGAGGGGACGTCGGTCGGTGGGGACTGGTTCATAGCGCAAATCAGCGGAGTCACGCATTTTTCAGACTCAATGGAGTTCAATCAAGCGGTAGCGGCGCCGATGGCCACCGATTGCCGCGCTTTCGTATTCGAGCACGGGAGTCACTGTTTCGGGAGCATCTTTTTCAGCTTGAGCGATCAGCTTGCTCAGCGTGGCGTTGAAATGCGTTTCTCCATCGAGCGATTCCGCCAACAATACGTGCGAAAACCCGGCGGTACGGAGTTTTGCGGAAGCCTCCATGCCGTCCAACCCCTGCTGGTAGCCTGTTTCTCTCCGCCAGATGTTTTCCCGCGTGACCGGACAAGGAAAGTAATACATCCGATAATCCTGAGACAGGATGCACGCAGCTCTTGGCAGTTGTTGCAACGCAAACTGCGCGGCGAGATATGTCGGCTCCTCTCGCTGCAAAAATGTCGCACGTGATTCCACACCCAAAGCAACTGCAACATGCTTCCTTGCCCGATACAACGGCAACAAGGCCATCAGCGCTAGCGCTCCCGCAATCATGCCGCGCGTTATCAATGCAGGCAGGGCGGCAAACCGGCAAGTTTCTACCAGCAGCCATGTGGCGGCTAGAATCAACACGGGAACAGCTGGCAACAGGAAGCGGAGATTTTGCCGCAGTGCAAACCAGATCATGAAATAGCAAGCCGCGAAGATCAGCAGAAAACCCAAGCCTCGTAGCCTGCGGGCAAACAGCACGCCCGGCAGAGTCGCCAGAAACAGACAACCGAGTTGATGTCCCCGACCGCCAAACGCATCCGGCTTCATGGTCAAATGCCATGGCGCACCGGCGAGATCGGCAGCATTCCAGCCCAATGGCCGCTTGCTTTCCCGAATCGTGTCGGGACCGTTTGCGTTTCCTGCCAAAGAGGCAAAGAACGGGTACACGGGATTCCCGCGATGCCATGCCGCACGAATGTACCATGCGGATGCGATCAAGAACGCGATGGCAAACACCACGACAGCGCCGCGCGCTACAGTTGACCATTCCACTTGACGACGAAGCACTCGCCACGCGGTTGCTAGAGCCAATGCCACCACAAAGATCAACGCAACGTATTTGATCGCCAGTGCAGCGCCGGCGGCCAATCCGGCCCGCAGAATCCAGGTGCGTCTCGCTGTCCGCTTGTCAGGTTCTCCCTCCAAGAGATATCTTCGCCAGGCGATCAAGCCCAACGTTGTAAACGCCGCCAATGCAATATCGTTAAGCGGCGATGTCATCTGATTAGACACCGCTGGTATCAGCAAGGCGATTGCCCCTGCGGTCACAGCCCAGTCCCGTCCGAGTAGGTCCCGCGCCAGACTCATCACCGCCATGGCGAACAGCACGCCCAATCCCCAGTGAATCAATTGTGCGGTGACTGCCCCTTCCAAAGCCATTCCCCAGGCAAACCAGATCTCAGTCAACAAGGGAAACGTCGCATTATCGTGCCAAGGCACAAACAAGATCGCTTCCGCTTGCAGAAACTGCTTCGGCAGTTCCAAGTGATAACACAAGGCATCCCCGGCCGTGGCCGGAGAAAGTGCAGACACCATGGAGCCCGCCAACGCAAAGAGGCAAGCGAGAAAGAGTCCTTGCTGCCACCAGTTGGGCGGACCGGCGACATTGTGACTGACAGGTACTATCTCGCTTCCCAGTGAAATTGTACCCGTGCCAATCCTTCTGCATCTCTGTCGCCAGATCTGCCCCAGAGCCCAACCACATCCGGCAACGGTGAGTACGCGAATCAACACGAGATCGAGACATCCGATGAGTCCTAACCCGGTTAGTAGAGTGCCGGCGGTGATCAATCCGATCGCGAAACTCCAAGCCTGCCGGCTGAGCGCGTCTTCACCGGAAATTGCCCAGCGACGCACGAGTGGATACCCCAGTCCCCACGCCGTGAGAGCGATCGCCATGAAGGAAATCAACGAATGAAGTGTGTTAACCATGCGTGAAGAACAAGTTGCTCTACAACGAACTGACCATCGCCGCGACCCATGTGACAACGACCAGTATCACCCATAAGGTGATTGTCCAAGCCTTCCAAGCTGGCATGTGCGGTGGAGCACTCTCGCGACCTGCCCAGGCAAAGCGACGGATGACGCGCTTGGCGGTACTCAATGACTGCCCGGGCGGCGAGGTCTCCGTCAATCGAGTCTTTTGCGTTGCCATGTTTGATATTGTTGACGTAAGTGTTGCGCGCAAAGTGATCGCAAATTGATGCTAAACACGTCGAGCGATTGGACGATTCACGACGTGCCCTGTGATCTCTACTGATTGCCGGACATCACGCTTACGTTCCGCTTCCAAAACGCCATCAATGACACCGGCGACTTGCCGTGGCTTGATGCCTTGCATGCAGGGATGATCTGGCAGCGGACAGGTTTCCAAATGACAGGGCGCACAAGCAACGGGGTGCTTCACAACGGAAACTTGGTCACCCCATGGTCGCCACTGTTCGGGATGATTGGTGCCGCTGTAGAGTACCACCACCGGCGTTCCACAAGCAGACGCAAGGTGGGCCGGCCCCGAATCCGCTCCTACGAGCACACTGCACTGCTGTAGCACGTGCGTCAGCTCCATGAGGGACATTTGCCCGGCAAGGTTCATTAATCGGTGAGCGCCACTTATGTGGACATCCGAGTTGGCAGCGACATGGCACTGTAGGAGGACAGCCTCCGCGAGATCTCGTTCGCTTGGTCCGCCTAACAGCACAACTTGCCGCGTCGTTTCACGAGCGATCAATTCCAAGGCAAGGCTTGCCCAAGACTCTGCCGGCCATATCTTGGCCGCTGTCCCAGCACCAATATGTAGCGCGATTGCGCCGCGAGAAATTGTCCTGGGAGAAACCGTGGTGGCCAACAGAGTTTGTGACTGAGAGTTCGACGATACGAATTCGCCGATTGAACTTTGCGACGGAGCCGTCACTTGTGGAGCAACATCCTCCGGAGGAATGGGCTTTGCGGAAATAAGCGAGGCAATCTCCGCCCGAGATGCCACTTCGTGTCGCTGCGGGACAAATGGAGTGCTATGTGTTAGCAGGAACCCGCCTCCTCCAGCTGACCATCCCACACGATTCACAGCTCCGGCTAACCACATCGCTACCGCATGCGGAAATTCGCCACGGACATCCACTGCTAAGTCAAATTGTCTGCGTCGCAACTGCCAAGAGTGAACAATCAGCGCGCGGACCCAGCGCCAATTTCCTGCGCGCGCGAACCGTGTTTCTGCCAGTACGTGCACCTGATCCACGAGCGTCAACTGTTGGAAGAATTCTTGATTCCACTTTGAGGTCAAGACTTCCAGGCTGGCGGTCGGGAATCGTTGTTTGATCCACTGCAGCAAGCCGGTTGAGAGGATTGCATCGCCAAAATGATCCAATTGAATCACAAGAATTGTGCGGATGCGCCGAGGGGAGATCGAGCCATGACGCACAAGTTTTCGCCAGAGATAGGCTGGCCAAAACAACAACCAACCTAACGCGTCAATCACCGCGAACAGCACTCGCCAGCGAAGCCGAACGTATCTGTAGCGTCCCCGCTTGTCGCGCACGCGCAAGCTGTTAGGGTCGAGGTTTGTTCCAGGCTGTTTTGTTGTGTCTTTCACTTCACAATCCGGCATCCGTTCATCGACATCCGCGGAGCTTTTGCAACGGTGTGGCAAACTAGAACTCCACCCTAGCGAAGTTCTCAGGCAGCACTTCCCCTTGGTTTATAGCTGGTGACTAGGCACGCGCGGCGGCGGACCACAACGCCTGTTCGTAGCCGGCTAATGTTGCTTCCGCGACATTCGCCCATGTGAATTTGCTCGATACGTGTGCCGCGAGCTCTGCTGTACGGCCTTGCGCCAATGTGGTGTTGACCGCCATGCGAATGCTCGCTGCATCAGCCGGGTTTGCATAGGTGGCATGTTTGCCGAAATACTCCCGAGTACATCCCCGGTCTGTCAGCGCCAAGGGAGTCCCCATCATCCCCGCTTCGAGCGCAACCAGCCCGGGCGTCTCAAACCAGCTCATCAGGGCAACGCAGCCACAGCTTGCATAGGCGCTGGCAAGCAGAGGATCATCGTGCGCGATTCTTGGATGAAAGGTGACGTTTGTGTCTGCAGCAGCCCGGCATCTTGCTTCGTAGTCTTCGTGTCCACGAACGGCGTCACCCAAGATCACTAAACGTGCTCCCTGGCCGCGCATCGCATTGATCAATCCAAGTTGGTTTTTCCGCGGTTCGATCCTGCCGGGAGCTAGGACATACCCTGCCCCTCCAACACGTTCTGCAAATGCGTGCGGATCACCATTTCTAAAGCGAGTGCTTGCACCGTTGGGCACGACGCGAATGGTCGCTTCCGGCAATCGAAAGCGGTCCATCAGTTGACGCCGCTCAGCGTCGGAGTTTGGCAAGAGTACATGCGCGGTCTCGTAAAGGCGTTTCCTCCATGTTGGCGTCCACGTCACCGCACCAGCAAGAGCAAACTTTCCTCGCCGCAGCAGTCGTTTCGCCAACGAGCCTGATTCTTGCATGCGGCTTTCCACGTCAAACCAGGCGATCGGCGAAACCGCAACCGCCACGCCCCGCCGACGTGCCATTAACGCTAACGAGAGGTGCTCGCGCAGGCTGCCAAAGATATGCAGGACATCGGTTTCGCGACAACGGTCGAAGTCCTCGCGCCAAGGTCGTGCATCCAAACCAATTTCGCGAAGTACATTGACCGTTTCGATAAGCTGGATCTCACCTCCGCCAGGCGAAAGCCGGCCTTGAGCGCTTCCCACCGCGCGCACACGCAGTGTCCGAGACTTCCTCGGCCGGTGAAGTAACAAGCTCGACGAAAGCCAAGTCATAGGTACGCCATGGGGATCGATCACGCCTGGAGGTTGAATCAATGTGGACACCTGGTCCATTCGGATACCTTCGTTGATCTCTGATTGAACTTGAACGTCGCGCTCACGTCTACTAAGTGTTGGGAGGGTTCACGGATCGGGGAATGCGTAGCGAAGCGATTTCTTCAAGAGCTGCCGCACGTTGCGCACCTGCAACTCGGTAACTGGCGTGTCTCGCTCCCAATCGATGAACTGCTTGACGGCTTGGCGTAGTGAAAACGCTTGAGGCAACGTTGTTCCGGCAAGGCACGGCGGTTGCGGGCGAGTTTGAAATGTGGGCCGCACGATTTTGCGACCACTTAGTGAGTTATCGAGAAACGGGTTGTTTGGCGACGCAAACTCGCGTGGAACCACCTCTTGTTGACGATTGTTTCTTGTCTTGGGAAAGCTGCGATGGTCAATGACGATATCGGGAGCATCAATCGCCACTGGGGCAACGTGATCTCCCAGCCAAAGATCGACCGCCGGAACCCACGGTCCGCTGGGCGAGAGCCGCCGAACGCGAATTCCCGCGGCGCAGGGATCGACCTGGAGGCTAACTGCGGCTCGGGTACGCCACCACGCGCAAAAGTCGCGCATGTTCATTCGCCACAGCCCGGGGATAGCGTCAGCTGCCCGCAGAATCTCACGTACCAATTCGGGATAGCGTCCCAATCTTCGTTCCGGATGACCGTAAAGCAGGACGGGTTCGCCAGCCTGAAAATTGGCTTCAAGCCAGGTCGTGAAATGACGTGTTGCGATCTCAACCGCGTGCTCCGCAGACTGCCCGCATCCTGTGGCGGCTTCTAGCAGCACGCCCAAAGAAATGGGGTGCACGGGGATCTGCAGCACGCTTGATGCTTCACCAGATTGAGTCGTGGGCAGGAACGGTCGATCGTCAAAGGCCAACGAGAATTCTGAGCTATGCGAAATGCCTAATTGCTCCAGGCTGTGGAGCAAACCTTCATTGAAACGCCCGTGAGGAGCGACAAATCCGTCCGGATCCAGTCCAGCTCGCTGCAAAGCGTCCATTCCTCGCGCAACGTTGTGCAGATTCTCGGCGGCATTTGCGTAGGTGTGATGCCAGTAGCCATGTCCTCCAACGTGCAAACCTTGTAAACGTGCATGAACGTCCGTTTGGTCTTCGTATGCTCTGCCGCACAGGTAATGACTCGTTGCGTTCTGACATCCATCAATGACGTCCAGAAACCGAGCGACGTCGCCAGAAGCAACTTCGTCATAGTCAATCCGCAGGCAGAACGCACCGCGAAATCCCGCAGGCACGGGCGAGATCGTTAGCCAGACGCCCCCCAAGGACTCGATCTTTTCTCGCAGTCTTGTCAGCAGGCGTCGACGTTCTGCACGTTTGTCAAACCGAGCGACGCACTCTTCCGGACTTAACTCCTTCAAATCCCAGCTGCGGCGAACGCTTGTTGTGTTGAGCAGCCGGTCGCAAAGACTTGTCGGAGGGCAACCATCATCAGACGCGTCACAGGCGGCGATATCGATTGCCTGTTGGCCGGGCAACAAACTAGGCGTTGATTCTCTTCGACTGTCAAACAGTACAAACCGTCCGTTGGGATGACCTGCGATCTCGCCTGCACACTGATCCACACGCCGGAACGGTACACCTTCCTGCTCCAAAGCCTGGGCCAGGCCTGGTGAAACATCGCTCAGGATCAGCGGCAACAAAGGCAAGCTCATTCGTGCGCGTCAGACTCCATCAACAGGGGAAGAAGTGTTTGTGGAAGCCACGGCCGGTTGTCAGCTTGGAACTGAGGGATTGGCTCTTTGGTTTGGTTTTGCGAACGTGAAAGGCGTTGGTTCTCCTTTCGAGCCTGCCACAACCGACGATGCTTGTCCGCTTCAACCCATTTCGAAAAGCCTGACAACGCACAAAAGGCCCAACCTTCCGGTCCATCCAGCAAGCCACCTTTCCAGAGCAGTCGCCGTCCAAACTCGACAACAGGAGCGAGCCAGCGCTCTCGCCAACGTGGGATGAATCCTCGTTCATCTCGGAATTGCGCCTCCAAAGTGGTATAGCGATCCATCTTTCGCAGGAAAGCATGCAGATCAGGAAGCGTAATATGTTCCAAGTGACTGCGCAGCCGCCCAACTTTTCCGACAACGTGAAGTCGCTCATGGACATCGCCTGCCCACCGAGCTGCCTCGCGTTGAAAGAGTCGAACAGGTTGGTCATCCTGCGTCCCGGAGAACCGCATCCGCCGGCCAAAGATTCGACTACGAATCGGCACGGCGAACGCACTTCGCCCCTCGCCGCGCGTGGCAATTGTCTCTTGAATCTCCGTTCTCAACGCCAACGTTGGCCGCTCATCCGCGTCGATGGATAAGATCCAATCTCCGCGGCACTGTTCGATCGCATGATTCCGTTGCGCCGCGAAGTTGTCGAAGCTTCGCTCGAACACTCGGCAGCCAAGCTGCCCGGCCAGTTCCGATGTGCCGTCAGTTGAACCTCCGTCGATGAGTACGATCTCGTCGGCAAACTGCAACGAGGAAACTAGCGATAGCAACTGCCGGGCTTCATTGAGTGCAATGATCGCCGCGGAGAGCTGGGCCCCTCTGGCTCGGCGTTTTGCTACGCGGGTTAATTTGCCGTGACCGCTCCGTGTACGGCTCCTCGCAACTGCAGAGTGAGACATCGTTACGCAGCCTCCCGTGCCGAAGAACTCCCATGTTCATCAGCGAGCAAGGAGGAGGCATCTGCTGGCTGCGACTCATCCTGATTCAAACGCCGCCATACCAAGAAAGAACGAACGGTGGTTCGTAGCCCAAAGTACGCTGCGGCAAACGCCAGCGCGATCTCAGGTCGCGCGAGTGCGAGCGCACCAATCAGTAGGTGGACGCGGAGATCCGCGTTGCCGGGCAAGTTGTAAAGGCGACGGACCCGGTCGAACCGGACCGGCTGGCGAGGAACGTCATCGGCGGCGCGAACTGTATCGCTTGAGAATTGGCCATTTGCGTTGTCGGGCTGAGATTGACAGCTGACTGTGAGTTGTTCCTCCAGTCGAATTCCGTACTGCCACAAGTATTTCCCGCCGAGGAAAACAGCGAACAGTATCCAGGGCCACATCGCAGAGTAAGCAGTCGCCACACAAGCAGCACACGCTGCATGTAGAACGATGTCGCCAGCTTCGTCCACGTTGGCGTCAAGCCAGGCTCCCCAGCGAGAACTGCTCTCTTGCGTGCGGGCAAGTCGCCCATCAAGGCGGTCACAAATCCAAGCAAGCCATACCAGTAATGCTCCCCACTGCGGAAATCCACTGGCAGTTGTGAATGTTGCCAGCGCTATCATCGCCACGCCCAACAGCGTCACGTGCGCGGGTCGCCAACGAGTTTCCGCCATTCTGTCCGCAAGGACACCCACTAAAGGAACGATGTACCATCGTGAGATCGGATGCCTGGCGGCATGCTGCCAATCTGTGCAGGACGATCCATCGCATGTTGAGTTGTCATGGTGCGGGAAAGGCAAGATGTCGCTCATCATCGGCCTCCCTGCACGCCGGAGAGGAATGCCGGCCTGTTCTCTGGGGACGTTCCGGGCATGTTCCCGCTGATGATTTGTTCCGCGTTCAAAGTTGGATCAGACGTCGCCGGATATTCAATCGCTTGTCCCCGAGATTCGGAAAGTAAGGTCTGCTGACTGAATCTCTGAAAAAACTCCAACTCGCGTTCGATCTCCACACGACGACGGTTTCTAGGCGTGGATGAATTTCGAGTCCGCTGCTCAACACCTCTAGTTTTCCAGAGACGGCGCGCCTCCAACCATGCCCTCAGGAATTCCCATCGCTGCTTGTTTGATCGCAACGGCGCCGTCACGAGATCCCGAGCGATCCGCAGTCCACAGCCAAAAAGCTGTCGAACCTGGGAACGACGGCTGCGCAGGTTTTTCCATTGAAAAAGGAGGGTATTCCGCCATGCCAAGTGATCGCATCCCTGCTTGCCATGCTCACGACCAAAGCTGACTTGCCCCTTGTGGAACGCAATCGCGTCAGGAACATATCGCAAACTCCAGCCACGCTGCCAAGCGCGGTAGGCGAGGTCGAGATCCTCGATTCGTCCTGGCAAATAGAGAGGATCAAACCCGCCTAGCTCACGGAACAACTGGCAGTTGACTGCCAAAGCCGCCCCCGCACAAGCTGTTTCCCCCGGAACGCGGATCGCACGCTGGTGCCCTGGGAACCGACCGGTCGCCTGCACCAAGCCATACCGCCAGCGGACAGCCGTTTTGAATCCCTCACACGTCACGCCGTCAAACTGCCAACACAGAGGAGCCGAGAGAAAGACCGCAGGCGCGTTTTGATCATCGTTGTGCCCAGCGCGGACATGGAAGGGCTCGACAAGAGGATCAATGGCTCCTGACGCCAACTTGAGATCGTTGTTGAGCAGCAGTGCAACGGGGTAATCAAAGTCACCAGAAGCTCCTTCGATCACGTCATTGAATGAGCAGAGCCCGCGGTTGGGGCGTGGCAACACTTCGACTTCCGGGAACGTTGCTGCCAAGAATTCAAGCGATTCATCGCTCGAATCATTATCGATAAGTATGACGTGGCATTCGTAGCGGCTTTGCTGAGCGGCGTGAAGCACCGACGGCAGACACTCCTCCAAGAGGTCCCGCCCGTTGTAATTCAAGATTAGAATCGCCACTCGCATGCGGCTGGCATCCTTGCCTGCGAGATATCGTTTAACGGAGGGAGGTAAACCGCTGTCGTTGGCGTTCGTAGACAGAACGGAGCCCTGGCTTCCCCCCGAGGCACACCACTGGTTCTGCTCCTATCTCCTGCCCGACACGATAGTTCGGGACGTGACAGCAGGTCAAGACGAGGTCACAGCCGAGTGCGAGTTGGGATTGTCATCGTAGCGAACGACCCGCCACCAGCCGTTTTCGAACGCCAACGTCGTTCCTTCTTGAGGGCCATACCATTGAGCGAATTCTCGTTCCGCGGCTTCGTTCCGCAGCCCCCGTAGTACATCGAACGCCGCCAACGCAAGCGATAGCACCGCTATGGTCGCTAGCATAGCTTTGCCCCCCATGAACTTGACGTCAGCAAGAGTCATCGCGGCGAGGGCAATCACCGTGAGTACGTTCATCACGACATGGATTTCACACATCTTGCGGGCATATCGAAGAATCATCCGATTCCACTGGCGCGGCATAGCTGGTTGTGGGGTAGGTCGCGCTGCTCCGCCGCCGCGGACAACAAGCTCTCCGCGCACACGCTTGAGCCGTTTGATGAACGCTTTGTAGCGGACATCGTGTATGAGTCCAATCGACAGCAGTCCCACACTGGCTGCCACGCCGACGAGCATCCACCAACTCACGCCGGACTGGCGAAACAGCCCCCACCCCATCCCCAAGGGGAGCAGTAAGTTCACCAGATGGTGCATCAGATAATCCAAGCCAGCACCATCAAGCGATTCCTTGTTCGCATAGCGAGCGAGTTGGCCGTCAACGTGGTCCAAGAGATACCAAAGCTGCAATAGCGCCGCACCCACTAACCAAGACACCATCGTCCCGCAGGTGAAACAGGCCACAGCAGCGGTTGCAACGCCCAACGCGATAAAGGTCATCGCATGTGCGGAAACCCCATACGGAACCAGCACTCGTGTGACACGCAGGGCCAGCGGACGAGAAATGCGACGTGCCATCCAATTGCCAATCCGTCGATGGTCCGGCTTCTGGCACCGGTGTTCAAATTCAGTCCAAGAGAATGCATCTCGGCTGGTGATCGCGTCTTGGACGATGGGATCTTCTTGGACGGCGCTATCTTTCGGCATCTGTTGGTTGGGCGGAAACGCCCCACAAGGAGGATGAACGAAAACCCAATGACATCGCCAGTAGAGTGGATTTCCGAATTTGTCCCAAGCTCAGTTTGACGCTCCCCTGGTGAGAAACTCGCTCCAGCGGAAGCGGTTCCATCCACAAACGATGATGAGTAACCACACCAGCAGACAAATCCCACTGGCAAGAGTTGCCTGCCCCCACGACATGCCGGGTGTGTTCATCGAAAGCAACATCGCAAGCCCACACGGAATCAGCGCGACTCCGGTCGCGATCAATTGCTTGACCAGTTCCGCCCTGGGAACCGCGCGCATCGTCATGCTAAGAACCAAACTCAGATAGGCCAGGTTGGCCAACGCGGTGGCAATGGCAATCCGGAGCACGCCGCCCCCCGTGGCAACAGCGATTCCATTGAGGAAAAACGCGAGTACCGTCCCTGCCACCATCGCCCCTAAGACGCCACGCCCTCGATTCCAAGCAACGAGACAGTGTTGTGCCGGCAGAGAGAGGCCCAGTGCCAAAGCCCCGCAAACAGTCGGAATCAGAGCCGGAAGTCCAGCTTGATATTCTG
This sequence comes from Pirellulales bacterium, assembly GCA_028066245.1. Taxonomy (GTDB): domain Bacteria; phylum Planctomycetota; class Planctomycetia; order Pirellulales; family S012-138; genus CALJLD01. Next base: position 32,627 of record JALCBR010000044.1, read on the forward strand.
GCAGAAAACTCATCAACAGTGGCGGAGCAAAACACACCGCTATAGCCGCTGGTAACGATAGGACAACGGATATCATTTCCATGAACCGAGCCGCCAATGCCGCCACGGACGTAGAGTTCCTGTTGACGCCCACGGCTTGGGTTAACCGCGGGCCGCAAACTCCGCTGAACACATTTGCCAGGCCGTAGATCTGTATGGAGACGAGCAATGCGGTCGAATAGCAACCTAACTGGAATTCGCCATCGGCGATCGTTGCTAGCACGAAGAGCTTGTCCATCGATCGAAACAGCGACGAGACGATGCCCGCAGCCAAAAGCGGCGCGCCAATCTTCATTAAGCGACGAACCTCAGCCCCGTCCCAGGCAAACTGAAATTGGTGTTCACGACGACGCTGCAAGAACCAGAGCGATGAGATCATCACCAAGGCAGTCGCCGTATACAGTCCCACCAGTCCCCATAGCCAGACGCAGATGCCGGTCGTCAAAACCGTGAGCACGGATTCCTGGAGAGCCAACAAAGATGTGGCCCGAACGCGGTGGTTGGCGCGCAGTAGCGTGACGCGGAATGTTGTGTAGCGCTGCAACATCGCCAAAGCGGCGATGGCGATGAATCCCACGGACCACTCGGTCGCCAGTTCGCTCTGTCCCCAAGTAACAACCGTCGCGACAGCGACTAGGATCAGCGCATAGCCCAAGCTCGTGAGCGTGTTGACGGTGAACGCCAGATTAATGGAGCGGGAAAGTTGAGGCGCCGCTTGCTGCCCTGATGCCAAGCTGACCTCGCGTGCGGCGGCTTTACTGACGCCAAGTCCTGCGTAATTTCCGTAGCTGAGTGCCAGTTTGAGACCTTGCCAAATACCAATTTGAATGGGCGAGAGAAGCATCCGGAGCAAGATGGCCGTCCCCGCGCCCAAGACCTGTCCAAATATTGTCGCCCCGCCAGCGGTGGCGGAGTCAGCCAAAAACCTTCGCCATCCGCCAACGGGCATGGACGGAGTCAAAAGAGTTTTGGCTTGCAAAACAGCATCAACACGGCTGGCGACTTTCCTCGCGCCAGAAGGACGAGGAGTACTAGACTCGATCTGTTTGACCGGAGGCTGCGTCATGCAACCTCCTGGCCGAGATTGGACTTCGTGGCGTTCTGAATTGGCGACGAACAATCTGCGCCGAGAATCTCAACCCTTGCGGAGCCAAACTCGTGCTGTTGTCGGGCGAGAATCTCGTTGACCGCTTTTCGAGCTGCATCGTTCCCCGTGGCGGCAAAGATGCTCTCGAAAGCGCGAACGGACACTCCCTTCCAGTCCCTCTGGTCAAGGATTTGAGCCAAGAGCTGGCTTAGCTGATCAACCGTGGTCGCCGATCCAATCCCACCCCAAGCTTCCGCAGGCAGCAGTTCTTGTCCGCCAGCGGGAACAAGTTCGATCACTTTCGCTCCATCCGCGGCTGCTTCGATCCCGGAACCCGAGGCAAGGTTTAATGTCACATCAGCCTGCCGAGCCAAATCAACAGCCGTTCCACGCTTTATCACCCTCGTTCGCACGCGCGGAAAATGCTCCACAATCCGCTGGAAACAGTCTCCATGCTCACAACGAGGGTGCCGTTTGATCGTCAGTCTGGCTCCCGGAAACCGTGACAATGCAGCGAAGACGTTGTTCACCAACTCAGCGTGAGCGCGCGAAGTGAGGTGAAACGCAACCGGTTCTGGACGATCATCACGCGGCCAAGTTGTCGCCAGTAACAGCACGTGAATGTTGCGGCGCGCTCTCTTTTTCACATTGGCTTGTGCTTTTTTCTTTGAAGCGTTCTGTGAAGATCGGCGCGTGCGAGACCAATCCGCTCGTCCTGTGATGGCAATTCGTTCTGGAGAAATACCGAAGCGAACCAGTTGCGCCCGCGACGAATCACCCCAGGCCAAAATCGCATCAGCCATCAACGGTGCAAAGCCAAATTGCAATCGTGGTGCCCCGTGTTGAATGACGAAGCTGGGGATGCCTTGCTTTTGCGCGGCGTTGACAGTCAGACGTTTTCCCGACGTTGCGTCTTCATCCAAGATCAAACACGTTGGGCGGTGTTCGTGCAGAGTTTCTTGCAGTTGTTCGTGCTCTTGCCAAAGCGAGTCGCCGTGGCTTTGAACCAACCGGAACAAAAACGACGAAATGCACCCAGCCAGGTCAATGCCATCGATCAGGTATGGGGAGGGCGCGCCAGCGGAATCCCCAACGGATGAAAAGAACTTTTGCGTTTTCCCTTGTATCGGACGTGGCATCACAAGTTGATGACCGCCCCGGAAGCGCCATTTGAGCCATGAGCGAGGTGCAAATTGCTTCCGCAACCAAATCGTGCTATGTCCGCGACAGCTAAACTCCGAACAGATCGGATCCAGGATACGCGGATTGCCGGAGAACATGACTCGTGCTCGTCGAGAACCAGATCTCGGCGTCACTAGCCGACACAGGCGTTCTACGTACGATCTCCTATCTCGCCGCGCCACCGACTCGTGAGTCTGACTGCCTGTCTCGGGTTGGAGAGGTGTGGCTTCTTGCTGGTCGGGCAGAATGCGTAGTGGGAATGCGTCTCGTTGAGCAATCGCATGTAGCAAAAGCCCGTATTCCTTGGTGGAAGTGGTGTTGTAGTCTGATACAGGTTCATACAACCGGCATTCCCCAGAGGGACGATGGTTGCCAAAGAAGGCAATCAAGCGCAACCATTTCACGAACTCGTAGCGCAGCTTCAGTGCAAACAGGTCGGCCGCGTTCAGCGCAGGCGATTCTCCGCCATCGACAGAAGCGAAAAGAAACCTCGTATCACGTGCCGCCAATGCGGCCAGCTTGTGCGCCGTCTCATCAATCCATTTTTGACGAACGTCGCATTCCGCGTCCAGCGCCCAACGGCCAGCGTGTTGTTGCTCGTCAACCGCCAGCCAGTCTCCTTCCAGCAAGAGCGCATCGGCAGACTCTGGAAGTCTTCCGCATGCGAACTCCTTGCAGGTAAAAACGTACACAGGCTTCCTAAGCTCCCAGCGAGTTGGCTATCCGGCCTGCGTCCACAAACGGCGTAACGTGACATGGCTCGTCAGTTCGATGAGCGAGTTGACCCAAAGCCGACCGCTCCGAGCTCTCGCAGGACAGGCGATAGCTCGCAGCCCAACCGATTCTGCGCCAGCCAGTTCTCGCTCGCGAGACCCAACGTAGATGACGTCGTCTATCTTAAGGCGCAACCGCAAAACCGCTTGCAGGTATGCGGCCGCGTGCGGCTTGGCCGTGCCGAGGTCTTGCGATGTGACAACTGATTGAAACTGCGAAAGGCCATGCGAGTGCAACCAGCCTTTTAACTGTTCGCCTGAAACTTCGCTGTTCGCCAGCACGCCAAGAGCCAAGCCTTGCCGTGCGAACTGCGCAATCGCTTGCCTGACTCCCGCGAGCGGGCGCGATTCCTGAAACAGCCGGCCACGGCGAGTTTGTGCTGCGGCGCCAAGCTCGGAGCAGAGCATTCGGGGCACGCCGAGGCTCTGTAGCATTGCCAGGAGTGCTTCTCCAGACGTCGCACGGCCTGTCCACAAATCGTCGCTGACTTCATCCCAAGCGTATCGCACCTCTTCAAAGGTGTTGATGGCAATTTTTCTTCGAAGTTGCACATGCAGCCAGCGCAGCCACAGTGAATCATCGTACAGCGTGTCCGCACCGGCAAAGATGATGCCGCGCGCCGCGAAGACCATGGGCGTGCGAGGCCAGACCGCTAAACTTTCACGCAAGATCTCCTTGCGAAAGGGCTCGCCACGGCCAAGAATCCGCTTCATGCGTTCCACGTCCTTTGAGGCCGCGTTGGGCCTGGGGGTGATCCCTCACCACGGGTTGTTCGCGGAGCGAAAGTCTAGCAACGCCTGCAAATGCGGGTCAAGACAACGTCTCGCCATGCGGTATGCGGCACCCTTGACAGCAACGCCAGCATTGCCGAATTGATCCGCCGAACCACTTGATGTGACGGGCCTTTGCAGCCCTCACCTCCGAGCGAGTCAACAATACAACATCTCGTTGTTGCCCGACTGGGCGAGACTTAGCTCGAGCGGACGCGGGCCAGCGGTCCGCGATCACCAGGGCATGGACAGAACTTGGGCTGGAATGGTAGCCTCAGATGTTTCTGTAGTTGGGTAGTCGAACGCCTTATGTCGAGGGCGTCCAAGCTGGCCACCAGCATGTTTTCTCTCATGAGTTCTTCGTTGATTCCGCCCCGTATTCTGTTTCGCTTTGCTGTGCCTTGCCGCAAATTGCCACCAGGGAACGTGGGCGTAGATTTTAAGTTGAGCGAGAAGTACCGTCTCCCGACGCTCCACGAACTGGAAGGAAATCCGACCTTTGCCGAAGTTCGCGTAGGTTGGAACGAAGCCGGGTTGGCATTCTCGGCCGAAGTAACCGGCAAGAAGCAATTCCCTTGGTGCCGCGAAGGGCAATTGGAAGAGAGCGACGGTCTGCACGTGTGGCTTGATACGCGCGATACGCAAACCATTCACCGGGCGAGTCGTTTTTGCCATCGCTTTGTCTTCATGCCTAGCGGCGGCGGTCCACGTCGGCAAGATCCTGTTGCCGAGCAAATTATGATTCACAGAGCCCGCGAACATCCAAAGCCCGCCCGAACGCGAGACCTGGTTGTCCGCGCCAAGACACTCGCTAACGGTTATTTCATCCAGAGCTGGATCAATGGAGAAGGTCTAAACGGATTTGATCCCGCCGACGCCAGTCCACGGTTGGGCTTCCAGTATTGCCTGCTAGACCGGGAACGCGGCGAGCAGACATTCAGCGTCAGCAATGAGTTTCCGTATTCGGATGACCCTAGCGTGTGGGGAACGCTGGAATTGGCATCATAGCGGGAATCATTTTGACATCGCCAACGCGAAGTCCTGAGAGTCGGTGGCAATCTGCCGATAGTTGTTCCTTCGCACGGCTTGGCTTGTCCGCGGCAAGCAATGGATAGCCTGACATCCCCCCGCGAGCATGCGGTGCGATCCTAGATCACACGTCAAAATACTCGCGGTACCAATCGACGAAGCGTGTTATGCCTTCTTCCACGGTTGTTTCAGGGC
>JALCBR010000045.1:0-25420 GCA_028066245.1 Pirellulales bacterium
ACTCGAAGTGATCGCCTGAAGGCGAGGGTTTTTAGATCCCAAAGTGAGACAATAACCGATTTGTTCGCTTGCCTTTCGCCAGTGACGATGCAGACGTAGGGCGTCCAGATCTTGATCATGGCAATCAACATGGCCAGTGGATCGAAACGGCTGGTCATCAGACGGCCTCCTCCAGTGCGCGGATAACCGCGGCCTTAAGTTCAGCTCCTACGGCTGCCGACATTTCGTCACTTTCTCCCCGTTTTCGTTTTGGAGCGGTCACACCTAAATGGCACACCTCGGGCACCGCATCTTTCAGGACATTGTCCAACTCAATTGTTGATCCGGGGACTGAGGCGCCGCACCTGCCATCGGCGATGGGTCTTCCATCGCAGGCTTTCTGCGGAATTTGTGGCGATGTTGCCTTGACGTCTCCAGTACTCACTTCATTCGAGTTTCGATCAGCGTATTGCGCGCGAAGCTTGGCTAACGCGCTCTGCGACGATTTTTCCCTGGCCTTTGGGCATGGTTTGATCGTTACCTCCCACTCGGCGGGGTCGTCGTCCCAGCGACCATCTCGCAGCCATGACTCAGGTCGAGGACATTCTTGGCTGTGTTGGCCAACGGGGGTCTTGGCGAAAGCCTCAACCCGCTCGATCATGAATGCCAGCGCTTCGTCGCGGCTTCCCTTCTCCCGAACCAATCCAGCCAGGGCGTAAACGAACTCACGTCGCGCGACTCGCTTCCCAATCTTTTTGGGATACGCCGCCCACCATACTCCGAAAGATTTCCCAATCTCTGTAGATGCGCTTCTTGGAACGCGGTCCGTCGACGACTGCGTCGACGTTTGTCGAGAGCATTTATTACTTGGGTTTGTTATTTCTTTATTAATGGCGACAGGTTTCGGTGATTGTCGCGACAACTTTCGGGATATGGTGCGACAACTTTCGTAGGGATCAGCGACAGGTTTCGGCGCCGTTGTTTCGCGCGAAACCTGTCGCTGCGCAGCCTTCCGCGATCGTAGTGATCTAAGCGACTCGCGTGGCACGTGATCGAGCCCTTGGGCTATGGTGGCCAAGCGCTCAAGTTCAGCAAGATTGTCCGTATGCACGACGAACGTGTGAGTTCCGTCATCGCGCTCAGCGTGGATCAATCTTGCTGCGACGAGGCGATGGAGGGCGATCTCGACGATCTCAGTAGAAAGGTGTGTAACGCGGGCAATCTCACGGAGAGTCGTCCGACACTCGCGGAAATCGAGAGCGTTGCCTGGCTCGCGATTCTGATCTACGAACGCCCGCTGCATAATCCGCCTCCGGTAGTCCACCGCCGCGTAGACGAGTCTCTCGCTGTGATTCTTGATGACAGTCATTGTCGAAAGGCTGAGCGGGAGTCGGCGCCTTTCGCGTGCGCTAATCGATTTATCGGTCAGGCGAAATCCAAGTTTTCCGCCGAAGCGTGCCCGGAGGATCCAGCCCTCGTGAATGAGTACTCTCAAGTGTCTCTCCACCGTCCTCGGAGATTGCCCAGTCCAACCTGCGATCCGGGTCTTCGACGGCCAACAAGTCATTCCTCGTCGGCAGTGCCAAATGATGACTGCCAAGGTAATGGCTTGCGGGCCGCGCACGGCCGAGGGAACCTGGACATACGTGTCCAACTGACCTAAGATTTTCATCTTGGACCACTTTCTGCCCGGTCTAGCTCTGGCGGAGCTTGCCGGGCACTTTTATGCGCCGACAACCGGGGCAATTGCGCGCTGATGTACGGCATCAGCTTCCGGGCGGCATGCCGCCGCCGAAAACGAAACCAATCTATTTGTGTCGTCGCGCGCGTCTACTTTCGCGGTTGTCTGGGCGGGCCGCTACCGCCACGTATCGTTCCGCTCTCAGGCAGCGCCAGCCTCAACCAGTTGTTGCTTGGCCTGGTTGTGAGCGGCGACATGCCGCTGATTTGGCTTTGGAGAAGCGCTCCCCGTTGCACCGCTCAGCGCCCGTGAGAACTCATTGAGCGCCGATCGTGTGGTGAATTTCTTCGCGCCAAGCTTGTAACTCTCCAGCACAACGCCGCGAACGCCGCGTGTCGTCCAGCGCCAGATCGTGGCCGGCGCAACTCCCGCTAGGTGAGCCGCCTGACTCAGCGTCAGCCTGTCGTCTACGTTAAATATGTCAGCCATCCCAACCTCCATCGAATGAGCCATCACTATCGATGCGATTGGTTGTAGACAGTTGCAATGGGCAGCTTCAATGAGTTGCTGGGTTGCTCTCGTGAGTTTGGTCAAGTTTCGCAAGTATCTCGCGAGTTTCGTCTGGTGTCTTCGTTCGAGCCTTGTCAATGAGATGAGGGGGAAAGTCCGACACAAGGTAGCACTTCCGCTCCCTCGAGAGTTCCAAAATGAGATGGAGTTTACCTGTCTTCACTAGCTTTCTGATTTGGTGCGCAGAGTCTCTTCGCTTCTCGGCCTCCGGATTACTTTGCAAGTAAAGGTCATAGACTTCACCCGAATTCATGGGCCGCGTTATTTGATCGATGTTATGGATGCCGCCAATCTGGCAGACCTCTTGACTGAGACCATTCCTCAGGAGCATTAGCTGTTGGGTTTCGCGCTCGACGCGAACCAGCGAGAACTCTTTCTGCACCATTCGGCACCCTTTCCCCCAATCCTCATCGATCGTCTTCGCGTCAAGCTTATCCCATTGGTATCCGAGAAAGTCGATTGCGCCCCAAATCGTGGCGAGATCCTCCCGGGCGCGTTCGGCGGCGGCCTCGAAGTAGCTTGGATTAGCTCTACCACGGTCAAACACGGGCTCTGAAAACGCCGCAGCAAACTCGTTCTTCGTCTCCTCCGGAGTTTCAGTGACTCGGTAGAGAGCGTAGCGCGTCAAGCAAGTGAGAACCAGCGTTACTATCTCGACGTTGGGCGTCCAATTCCGCGAATTTGGCGGCTTTCGCACTAGAAACGATTTCAGATGCGTAGGCGCTCTTGGCCGTGTAGCGCTCGTCTAGGAAATACAACTCACCGTATAGGATGTAAGAGAAGTAAAGGCAGTCCACTGCTGCCGATGCCGCTTGGACGATGTCTTTGCTTAACGCCCTGAAGAGATCTTTCGGAATCAAGATGCAGAATGGGTTTTGAAGAGTATTGTCATAGTCTTCCAACATCGAAGCCGGAAACTTGCAAGAGCCTATGGCCTTCATTCCAGTAGTCCTCATGTCAGGCCAGCGACCGGCGGCGCGCCATGAGGTAACGCACCGGCCGGGCCGGCAGTCAATCGCGGGACGGCCAACGAACGCCCAAGAGGTCCGCCGGCTCGCTTCGCCGGGAGCTACCCGGTCCCGCAGGTCCATTCTAACCGATTTGCCGCGCGACCTCCGAGCCCCGCGCCAAGTCACGTTCCGCGTAAACTTGCGTCACGTCCGCGCGAGAATGCCCGAGGATGATCTGCGCGGCTTCCAGCCCAAATCTCTTGCGGACGTTTGTCGCCGCGGTGTGCCGAATACGATTCGGCGACCAGCGAGGAATCCCGGCTTTGTCGCAGGCGCGATGGATGGCTCGACGGTAGCTGTCCGTCGTGTACTTCTCCCGCGGTTTGCGCTTAGGACTCGCCTTGCGATTTGTACCAGGTCGGTTGCCGCAACTCTTTGGTGTCTTCCGCGCCGCGTGCAACCCAGCAAGCCGCTTAGCCTCGCTGTCCGCCGGCGAGAAGCAATAGACCTGAGCATCGCACACCAGGTATCGCAACAGGATCTCCTGCGCTTTGGGCCCGACAAAGATCACACGGGCACGACCAAGGTGCGTCGTCTTGTGATCTGACGGTTGATAGAGCCATACGTCGCCGTCGCGATCTAGGTCGCACGGTCGAAGATTGCAAACATCTTGAGGGCGCATCCCGGTCAAGTGTTGCACGCGCACCATGTCAGCGACGACCTGCGGAAGCTGCGCGATGGCGACCGCGACCATGGCATCATCAACGGGTGTCACGGGTTCCGGCTCTCGGGCGCCGCTTCGTCCTTTGCGACAGCCTGGAACCATCCCAAGGGCTTGTGCGACGTGAGCCGGAACCAACTCCTGAGCGACACCCCAACGGAACATCCGTTTGATGATCCCGCCGTAGGAGTTGATTGTCTTGAGCGCGAGGCCACCATCAATCAGCGCTCTCTGGACGGCCTGGAATGCAAGAGGACCGAACTCCGTCACGGCGACGTCGTGATAGGCCTTGATCCGCTTGATCGCCAGACGGATGTTGTCGACCTCTTTTGTCGACTTGCCGTTCTTGACGTAGTAGCCCTTGGCGAAGCGCAGGTAGGCATTGGCCAGCTGAGCGACCGTCGTGGCCTCGGCATCCGCTGTCCCACGACGATTACTCTGCAAGAATTCGCAGATCAGGCGATCGTAGGCACGTTTGCTCGCTGCCGTGCCATGCGGGCCCAGGTAGTGATCCTTGCCGGCTATCGTGACGATGGCCTGGCCGCTGGCCTTGTGCTTGCGATACGACGGAACGCGCGAAGAGAGTCTCGGCATACGTGGTTCCTCCCGTGATCTGCGAAAACGGTATGTACCGTTTTGCGGTCGGGAAAAAGCCGCGCTGCCGACCGTCGACAGGTAATCCTAAGCGGTGGATTCGGCCAAAGTTATGACAAATCGGGGCGACAGGATTTGAACCTGCGACCTTCTGGTCCCAAACCAGACGCGCTGCCAGGCTGCGCCACGCCCCGGTGATGTGCGTGTGTATGTGATATCCTATTCGATCGTGGCGATTCGCAAAAGGCGACCAGGGTTGAACTCCGGGGCCAGATGAACGCAGCCCAGCCCCCCTCGAAGAGACGTTTTCACATCGAGACGTTCTCACATCTGTTTTGGCCGACTCCGGGCAGGGACCGTTTTTCTGGTGCTGGTAGACGTCGCGATTGCGGGTTTTGGCGTCAGGCCCCATTGGCAGGCCCGTCCCCAGTAACTCAGACGCAGATTGATCGGCCGGGTTCGGCCGGTGGCCGCGTATTTTCGCTCCGAGTTTGGGCCGAAAGCTGCTGACGAGCGCACATTCCGCATGATCGTGCTGAATTTGTGCAGTGGAACGATTGCCAGTTGTTGAACGTCGCGTCCGCCGAGCTTGCTCTTCGTGGGTGGAGTACCCCGTTAGCATTCTGCCTGACTGCGAGCAGAGCAGAATCAGCAAAGCGCTGAAGAACATCTCCCTGATGGTGTTCTTTGTCGAAGTTCCATCGCTTCGCGGATGCGTGATGGAATCGCTGCGGCGTTCCTCACGCACCATGATCTCAGGCGTACGGTCAAAATTGACATTGGTCAAATTTTTCCGTCCTCCAGGGGGGTGGAGCAAACGCTTCACGCCCATGCAATGGACCAGCAACGGGACCGCAAACATCACCGGCAATCCTGACGTTAAGTTCAGCAGCATGTTAACCGTCAACCCCCTATGGCGCTCGGCAGCGCGCAGGGCGGCACGAAACACCCCTCAAATTTGACCAATGTCAATTTCGTCCATACGCGTGAAAGTGTGGCGTGTTGCCATGATCGCGGGACGGCTTCACGGGGCTGTCTGGGCGAGCGGAACAGCAATCGGATAGCGCTCTGACGCTTTGAAACCTCCGGATGGTTGTTGCGGGGAACTCGATCTTTCGGCAGGTTCTGTGGGCGAAGCTTCTGACAAGTAGAGAACTGCAGAGCCGTCGGCGGTCAGCCGCTTCCAGCCTGGTTCTCGCGATAGGAAAACGTCAAAGGCTGACCCAGAAGTGACGAGGGCTGCGTCAAACTTGTGCCTAACTTGCCATCCGCGAATGCGGTGAGGCTCGCTGGCTTCGGCAAGGGCGTATTCGGATAGAAACGCGAAACCGTACAACTCGCACCGATCGTCGATGAAGACCTGTGTCTTAGGGCTATGGAGAATAACGAATCCGCCGTAGTGCAATTGATTGAGCAGGCGTAATGGGCGTCCCTTGGCTGTTTGCAACATGACAAGATCATCGGCAAGCGCCATGGGCCATCCGGCGGCCGAGAGCCGAGCCCAGTTCTTGCCTAACAGTGGAACTCGCATGTTTCCGATTTGTAGCGCCAAGGCCAGCACGACAGGGATGAAAGCAACGAGAACTCCATACCGCGCGCGAATGCGGTTTGGCTCAGAGTGAGCCGGCTTTGTGTGTTTTGAGTCCGCTGTTCGGCTGAGCGTTGTCGACTCCTCCGCCCATAGCCCATGCTGTGCCAGCCAGAGTTTGGCACGCGACCGTGATATCGCATCTGCCATGACAACGCCCCAGACGATGGCAAACAGTGGCGCATGCCGAACTCGAAGGAATGCCAGAGCGAGCCAGACAAAGGGCAGCACCCAAGTCACTCGCCACTGGCGAGTTCCCACAGTGCGCAACGTTGCTATATATGCAAAGCCCAGCAGTACAACGGCAATGCCCTCGACTCTGAACAGGCTTAGCGAGCGGTGCTCTTGGATAACCTCAGGCAGCGGCATGCTCATCAAGCGCAGGCAGGTATGCATTCCACCCCAACCGTGCGGTGTGGCGAGCAACGCTAAGGCTGCACTTGCCATGAGCGCAGACGCCAGAACTCGGCCGCGAACTGTTTTCAAAGGCGACTCTTGTCCCAGCAGTGACAAAAAACTCCAACCTGTAACTGTTATTCCAGCAGTTGCTAAGCCGCCCAAGACTCCACCGTGAATGTTAGACCACAGCGCGAACAGTGGCGTAAGCCAAGCGAGACTCCAGATGCTCCGTTTTCCACGTTCGATGTCAACAAGTGTTGCGACGGTCATTCCCAGCAACCAGATGCTGACCAGGTGAGGCCGCACATGAAAATGATGGCTGCTCGCAGTGAGAACCAAACCCAACAAAACGCAACACGGAATGACATGCATGCCCGTGGCGAGCAAACGCTGGCCCAACCAAGCATACGTAGCCGCCAAAACAGCAGCCCCTAAGAGCAGTACTGAGTCCCAGCCGCCGCAATTGTAAGCCAAGGCCATTGCACACTCGCCCAGCCACTGCAAGTCAAGCCATCTCACTCCGTTGAATGTGATTGAGTGAGCATCAACGCGAGGGATGCCTTCACCACGAAGAATCTGCTGACCGAAGGCCGTGTGCCAGAACACACCAGGGTCACGGAACAAGCTTCCGCGACCGACAGCCAAGAGAATGAGCAGGAGCGCAAGGAAGATTCCACACCAGGCTGGCATGCGCGGTGGGGCTTGAACTGCCTGAAACGCTCGGGGAGAACAGGGAAGTCGTACCCTGGTTTGAGAGAGCATGGGTCCGCCGGGTGGAAACGATGACAGCGCAATTTGTCACGTATTAACCGTAGGTTGGAGCCTGGAACTTGTTCGTCAAAATCAAATCGGGCTATGATGGATTCACCGGTGGCATTCGCTGGACTTAGAGGAGACAATATCTCTGTCGTGACGATGGCCACTCCTTAACAATCAAACAACTTGCGAGCGGAAGATGAAAAACGCCTCCCATCTGACCACTGTGCTTGGTTTGAATTCACGAGTGACACTGGCCTTATCGATTGTGCTGACTCTAGGAGTTATATGCCTGGTGCTCTCTCAAGTGGGCGCAGAAGAACCAAAACTAACCCAGAGTGGTAACACCCAGATGGCTCAGCAGCCCCCTCCGAAGCAACAGAAGAAGCCACCCCAGAAGAAAAAGCAACCGCCTCCCAAGCCGTTGGACATGATTAAGCTTGAGGCATCGTTCGATGAGAAGCTCTTTCCGATCTTTGAAGAGCAATGTGCCAATTGTCACGATGTTGGCGAGGCGGAGCGGGGGTTGCAGCTCTTGGAGTTTTCCACGTTTCTCGTTGGCAGCATCAATGGTCCGATCATTGAGCCGGGAAAGGCGGAGAAGAGCAAGCTGTTCCAAGTGCTTCAGGAGGGAAGTGACCCGCACATGCCACCAGATGAGCAGCTCAGTGATGAAGATTTGAGCACCATCAAATCGTGGATTGATGGGTTGCCCAAAGCGCTGAAGTCAAAATTGGGAAAGCACGACAAAGATGGTGGAACGCCTCATCTCCACTGAGTTGCATCGGCGAACATCTTGTTTCCGTCTCTGCGATGACCTGCCGAGCGGTACTCTTCTGGATCGACATTGTACGAAATCGGGCGGACGGATCCGTCACCGAATGCGAACCAAGAGAACTTGGGATGTGCGCTGCCGAAGTATTGCGCCCCTTTGTTGGGAGCGTTGCTTAGTTCGATCATATCCCACGTGGGAGGATGGCTCGTGCATCGGTTCGTATCGAGATCAGCTCCCACATATCCAGATTGATCATACCCAGCCGAATTGAATGTGAGATAGTCTCTGAAGAATACGTACTTCTCGCCCAGGAAATAGGTATTGCTCACCCCGTCATGAATCTGTTGCGGAGTGATTTCGCTACGTAGGAACATGACGCCTGTTGCAATCCCATTGTTGGGCCAAGCGTGCGTATCAACATCGCTCAACCGGGATGGGCCAGGACCGGTCTTCAGATGTCTGTCCCCCTCATTGGCTACATAATCCGTGCGGTACACCGTGGTTAACCAGCGGGCGTTGAAAGGAACTCGATTAGGATTGTTGTTAACGAGTGCGCCTGCTCCTCGCGATGGACAGCGGAGCAAGGAGTTGGGCATCGTTAAGAGGTCTTCAACGCCAGATATCCAAGACTGTGAGCCATCCAATCTATCCAATGAAGATTGGCGGAGTCGCTCGACGTACGGCAGTGTGCTGTAAGCCCAGCTTCCCGGCTGATCTTTCCCGGGACCTTGCCCTGGCTCACCAACCCAGCGGTATCCCCATCCGTTGCTTGGATAAAACCCGAACGTCAGTTGATAGTTTTGCACTCCCCTGATCAGTGCCACGAGGTTGTTGGCGCACGCGGTCTCTCGAGCGCTTTCGCGAGCCTTGACCGCCAAGGGGATGGTGATCGTCACAAAGAGACTCAAGATTGATAGAACAACCGCAAGCTCAAGAATAGTGAGTCCGCGTCTGCCTGATAACACTGTCGATTGTCTCTGGCGCTTTGCGAAACTGAATCGACTGAAGTTAGAATGCTGGTGTCTCATCGACCGTCCCTCATGGTCGTTGCTGACGTTGTCGTCGGCATCCAAGAATGGGTAACTGCCATCCATTTGCAGTATGTCTGGTGAATCTCTGCCAGACATCTCAGGCTCTCTTCAACATCGGCATTTGTGCCTTCCCAAATCCGCCAGAATTCGAACGGTCTGCGAATCACCCTTTTAGCACGGTGGTTTTGCGTTTTTGGGATCTTTTGTCTTCACATTTGTTTACTGGCGTATGGTGCCAGCATCCATAGTCCGGTCATCGACGAAACTGCCCATTTGCCGGCGGGGATTTCGCATTGGCGGTTTGCGCGGTTTGAACTTTACCGGGTGAATCCCCCGCTTGTCCGCATGGTCGCGGCACTGCCGGTCTTGAGCGCAGACGTGGACACGTCGTGGAACCAATACAGTGATGCCGCCGGACGCCGCGCTGAGTTTCCGCTCGGCATCGATTTGATCCATGACAACGGCATGAGGTCGTTCGAGCTGTTCACCTGGGCTCGCTGGGCATGCATTCCGTTTTCACTGATCGGCGCATGGGCCGTGTATTGCTGGAGCCGGCAGCTTTTTGGAGATGTCGCGGGGATCGCCGCGCTAACCATGTGGTGCCTTTCGCCCAATATTCTGGCTCATGGGCAGATGATCACGCCTGACGCAGGCGCTACGTCATTGGGTGTCTTGTGCTGTTGGCGATTCTGGCGCTGGATTCCCAAGCCGACCTGGAAGAACACACTCTGGTTTGGGCTGTCCCTGGGACTAGTTGGCCTGACGAAGTTCACATGGGTGATCCTGGGACCGTTGCTGCTGGTCATGTGGAGTGTGCAAAAGCTTGGTCATCGTCAATCGTTTGAAAACGGGGCTGAGGACTCCGCACAACCGCACGTCACATCGGCACGCCCCAAGCTGTCAAGCCAACGCGCAAAATGGATTCGGTTTTGTGTCGCTTTGTTGTTAGCTCATCAACTGATACTTCTGGCCTACGCGTATGACCGCGTGTTCCAGCCTTTGGGTGAATTTGAATTCGTGAGCGATGCGCTCAAGCCGAACCCCAAAGTTCGTTCCGGCAACATCTTCCGTGAGACGTGGTTGGGGCAGATACCGGTCCCCCTGCCAGCATGCTACTTGGAAGGCATCGATGTGCAAAAACATGAATTCGCAAGGGCGGATCGGCCATCGTATCTTGCCGGCAAATTTCGCTATCCCGGGTGGTGGTACTACTATCTCTATGCGTTGGGCGTAAAAGTCCCACTGGGTTTTTGGGTGATTGGTGTGATCACAGTTGTATGTTGCATAACGCGGAAGACGCAAATCGCTTCCTGGCAAGATCAGCTTTTCTTGCTTTTGCCTGCTGTTGTGATTCTCAGCTTGGTCAGCAGCCATACCGGCATTAACCGCCACATGAGATATGTACTGCCGGTCTTTCCATTTGTCCTGATCTGGATCAGTCAAGCGTTTGCCAGCTCGTCGTTTAGGAGTAAGACGTTCCTGACTGCCTGTGCAGGCCTGTTATGGGCTGCCGGTAGCAGTCTTTGGGTATACCCTCATAGTTTGTCCTACTTCAATGAAGCGGTGGGGGGACCGAGAAACGGTCACAAACATTTGATCAACAGCAACATTGATTGGGGTCAAGATTTGTTGTTGTTGCGGGACTGGGTTCAAGATCACCCAGAGCACGAAGATATCTCGATCGCTTACTTTGGCGGATACGATGCGAGTGCAGCGGGATTGATGGGAAGTTCGCCACCGGCGGGACCCAAGACGGAAAGAATGCATGCGGAAATGCCGCGTGGGCCACAGCCTGGTTGGTACGCTGTGAGCGTGAATTATTTCTACCGTCTCTACAAGTTGAGATGGCTGGATGATCAGGGCAAGATCGTCGCGGCGCCCCGTTGCGATTACAGCTACTTTCTGGAGTTTGAGCCCGTGGAAACCATCGGTTATTCAATCTACATCTATTACATAACGGAGGAACAAGCTCGTGAAGTCCGCGAGCGGATTTGGGCAGACAAGGATTGAGCGTGCCGCAATTTGGGTTGAACACGCATGCAGCTTGATTCTTCAACGGGCGGCGCGAATCCCATAGATGAGATTCAGAAAACGAGGTTAAATGGCACCGCAATGTGAGAGTTTCACGCCCATATTTGACCCGACCCGAAACGCTGCGATGGCATTTCTTCAAAACAGATTGCCCGGGAGCGCTGGATCTCATGACCTATCGGTCGATCTCGCCCATCACAATGTCTAGCGAACCGACAACGGCCGGAATGTCGGCCAACAGGCAACCGCGACAGAGATCGGCGGCAACAGAGAGATTGCAGAAGCAACTGCTGCGAGCCCGTGCCCTCCACGGAGTACTGCTGCCATCACTCACCAAATAAAAACCCATTTGGCCGCGGGGGGCCTCCGTTTCCAGATAGGTTTCTCCTTTGGGGATCTTGGTGGTCAGCTTGACAGGCTCTTCCAGGGGTTCATCGCACGCGCTGTAGAAATCAATGGCCTGGCGGACGAGATCAATTGACTGGATGACCTCCAGCATTCGGACATAGAAACGATGCCAACAATCTCCCAGTACGGCCGATTTCGGCACGGCGGGGTATTCATGGTCCTTCGGATAGTGCCCGTCCTTCTCAACGATCACTTCAAAGGCATATCCATCATACATCTGGGTGTAGAATTCCTCGCCATCACGGCGCAGGTCATGGTCTACGCCAGAACCCCGCAAGACCGGCCCAGACGTTCCAAAGTCAATCGCCATGTCCGCTGACATCACACCGATGTTCGCCGCCCGTCGGACGAAGATTGCATTCGTCGTTAGCAGCGTGTGATATTCGGCAATGATCGGGAAGAACTGGTCGAGAAAATCCTCGCACTTCTTGAGCCAGCCTTGCGGTAAATCGTGTGTGGCACCCCCCACGGTGAGATAACTGTATGTCAGCCGCGCACCACAGGCTTCCTCAAAGAGGTCAAGAATCTTCTCTCGCTCGCGGAAGGCATACAGGAAGGGGCTGAAGCTCCCCAGGTCCAAGCCATATGCGCCCATGCCAACCAAGTGACTGGCAATCCGGTTAAGTTCGCAGATCAACACTCGCAAGTGGCGAGCTTTTTCGGAAACCTGCAACTTCATCAGCTTCTCGACGGTCATCGCCCAGCCGAGATTCATGTTCATCGCCGCCAGGTAGTCCATGCGGTCCGTGTAGGGGATCCATTGGCGATGGCTCAAGTTCTCGCCAATTTTCTCCGCGCTACGGTGCAGATAGCCGATGTGCGGCGTCACTTCGGAAACAACTTCACCATCAGTTCGTAGGACTAGGCGTAGCACGCCGTGAGTGCTGGGATGCTGCGGGCCCATGTTGACCAACATCTCGTCAGTCCGAACGTCGAACTCGATGATCCGCTGATCGTCTTTCAAGGCTGGGCGATCATCTACGTTGGATGCCATGCGGCGGGATCCTTGTTAGCTTGCCAGTTAGTGACGATTGGCCAGAGAGTTTCTCGGGTTACTTGCAACGGATGCCGTGATATTCCAATGGCATCTCATAGTCTTTGCGGAGCGGATAGCCTTCCCAATCTTCAGGGCAAAGAATCCGCCGCAGGTTGGGATGGCCGGTGAAGCGAACGCCGGAAAGATCATAGACCTCTCGCTCGTGCCAATCCGCGGTGCTCCAAACCCCTGACACTGTTGGCACTTCCGGAATCTCACCGAGTTGATCGCCTTTCCAACGTGGCAGCATCACCTTTAACACCAAACTGGTTTTATGGGGAATGCTCCACATGTGATAAACAAGTTCCAGGTGTGGATCCCAGCCTGTCTTGGCGGCCTTTTTTTCGTCCGGCTGAAAATAGTCAACCGCGGTGATGCAATTCAGGTAGTTGAATCGCAGGTCGCTCTCATCTCGTAAATAGGTGCAAACTTTGACGAGGGCGTCAGGCGAAGTTTCAATCCACGGATCAATCGCCTCGAAGTTGGCATCTGTTAGGCCTTCGCCAAACTGCTTCTTCAGTCGATCCAGAAATTCCTGTCCGCTCATGGAAAATGCCAAACTGTCTGAATGTGGTGACAACGAGCAGTAGTTGCTGGCTTAACGCATCTACGTGAAACAATACTCGCGGCGGCAATGTCTTCGCATTGGTCTCTGAAATGAAGCCGAGACCGCGACAAGCGACGCTACCCAGCTAAGGCCGGTTCCTGCTGCTGATCTTCCGGTACTGGCGGACCGCGTTTGCCTGCCGCCTTGGCTTTGTGCGCATCCTGCATCGCCCGAACCCAATCGAGATCGCCGCGTTTCCAGACATAAGCAAAGCCAACCAGCAGTACGCCAAAAAAGACACCGATATCAGCAAGGCTGAATAGGCCTAAGTTGCTTGCCTTCTCTTGGATGAACGCCGCACCCGCGGCTCCTTCGCCATTCACTTTTGGTGCTTCTGCGGCGTTGACACCCCACTCACTGTAAACGCCGGTCACCATTTCATCCGCGTTGGCAGCCGCATAAACGCGTTCATCAGCCAGATGGTTAGCTTTGCCGAAGACTGTTGCCCAAGGGAAGAAGAATGCGATTTCGACATCGAAGATCAGGAACAAGAGCGCCACCACGTAAAACCGAAGGTCAAACTGAACAAAGCTCGACCCGATGGTTGGCTCGCCACATTCATAGATATCCAACTTTTGCGGGCTGGAATCACGCGGACGCAGCAGCCGACCAACGCAGAGTGTCACAAAGACAAACAGAAACCCGACCGTGACGAACAGCGCTAGGTAGGCGACGATATGGACCGTGCTCATCAGCTCTTCCCGAGGTGAAATTTAGAATCGCCCAGCATTCTAAGACGTTTCCACCAAACGCGGAAGTGGCGCAAAGCCTAAATCCGTAAAGGGTTTCATCTTGGAGGTTGCGAGGGCGCAGCGGTAGCTTGGATCAACGCAAGCGGCATATTTTCTTCCCCAGCAAGCGCTCCTTGGGCATCAGATCCTACGGCCTTCTCGGCGGAAAGAGCGGTCTCACGCCCATCGTTCCGGCTGATGAGTCTTCGCAAGACGGCAGGTTCTGTCTGCGTCGCATAAGACTTGACGGAGCCATCAACCCGTGCGAATTGCGCCCGATCCAGGTGCCAGCTCCCAAACGCCCAGAATGCGTGAGGGTGTTTGTCGAGGCCCCATTCTGGCCCCGGCGCCAACGGCAACGTGCCAAAGCTCAGTCGATCACCGGCCAGTCGGATGCTGCCGGCACCGTTGGCTGTAATCAGCGCTGGAATATCCAATCCCTCGGAGTACTCGCCGCCGGCGGTTGCGCCCAGCCAGGAAGGGTGCATGTGCTTCTCGCCAAAGATCGCGGTAAAGCTCTGACCGTCCCCTTCGGCGATTTCTGCCACTTGTACGCTGGAGGTTGGATGAACGCCGATTGTGGCCGGAAGTAGAGGATTGACAACAACGCCGTCCGCGTGAACGCTCCAGATATCAGCAGTCGTGCAATGGCTGGCAACGTAGTCTGTTGGCAGGGAAGGAGAAAATTCGGCGTCGCTGGAGCCGACCGAAAAGCTGGCGGGGAAATTGTAGACCTGGCCTGCCCTGCGAGAGGGGCATTGCCAGATCGGACGATTGTAGTTTTGAATGATCTTTAAGTTAGCAGGCGAGTCTCCGCGCTGGTCGAGCTTGAATGCAGGCGATGTTTCAGCGTACGGAATAATTAACGCACACCAACTCGGATAAAAACCATCGCTGTTGGTTGTGATTGGCGGCATCCCATCTTGGAATTCGCTGTATTTTTGTGCTGCCTGAGTCAGCTCCATCAAGTTCTTCGTGCACTGACTGAGATGTGCTCCTTCTCTGGCAATTTGCAGCTTGGGAAGGATGATGGCCAGCAGCAGCATTCCTCCAATCAAGATCAGCAGCAACCCGCCAATACTCAGTGACAATACCTTGCTACGATGAAACATCAGGCAGGTCCTTGTGTGCGTCCCAAGGTGTGATCGCCAGGTCCTCAAGCAGCGCGAGCAGAATGTCCCGTCTTGGGAATGGTTGCTGGCACTACGAAGTTCTCACCACGTCTTGCGCGGTGGAAGCCGCCACCGGGTTTGACCTCTTTGGTCGTCCTAGGGAACCTGATGACAAAATCAGTTTAGCGAGTTCGTCTTCTCGCGGCCGATGAACGAGCCGCTGACAGGCTGACGACCTTCGTAGCCACCGTCGATTTTATGCCAGAATTGGACACTTGGCTCGCCAAGTTGCCAGCACAGTAGAACAATTCGCCCGTCAAGTTCGCATGGGAAATCGACCAAGCCGATCGACGCGTTCTTGGGCTCAACCCCCAACTCGCGCAATTCATCGACAAGTTCAGAGAGACGTTGGGTATCTTCCTTGAGTTCCCGTTCAACTTCGACCAGCTCCTCCGTGTACGGATCCTTCGCATTCACATCGCGGCCCAAAGAAAGCGCCACGCATCGCTGGCGGCGTTCAACGACATCGCGCGTCAGATTGGAGAGATCTGCAACAATCGCCTTGACCAAAGGCAGTGTGGCGTTGGCCTCTTCTAGGGTGAAAAGGCGTTGAAAGGGATGATCGTCACGCGTGAATTCCATGACAGCTCTTACCATTGAATTGCGTGTTAGATCGGGGGGCCTGCTTGGCCGGAGTTAGGGGCTTCTCTTGCTACCAGTATTGTTGAACGCGCAGCAAAAAAATCAACATGGACTCCTGTCCAAAGTTCGGTCACACGATTCGACAGCTATCCAGTCGAAGGACCGCCGTGCACGGGGGTCGCCAAGACTTTACTTTGAGCAACCGCCGTTGGATTTAGCGTAGCCCGGCCCCAGGCAACATTCACCGGCAATTTTGAGAAATCAACAATACATCCGTCACGACTGTAGCAACTAAGGTCATGCGTTGCGCCCATGAAGATGCAATCCACCGGACAGGGCTCCACGCACAACGCACAAAACATGCATTTGGTGTAGTCGATCGTAAAGTTCGTTACCTTAAAGCCCTTGCCGACGGTGGCTCGCTCCTTATTGATATAAATGCAGTCAACTGGACATGCCCGGGCGCACTGGTCGCAGGCGATACAGGTTGTCAAATCAAATCTATGGAACCCGCGATATCGCGGAGCCACGGGAACGGGCAGTTCCGGGTATTCAAAATGCTGCGTAAACGCTTTGCGCTCCGGGTCATAGGTCTTGAACCAGTTTCGTAGCGTCACCACCATTCCCTCGGCGACCGTCTTGACGGCGTCTTTGATATCTCCAAGCCATGAAGCAAAACCACGGAACGCGCTCATGCGGGAAGCCCAACAAGTAGAAACGAACTTGAACCAGATGCGAACTGCAGGCTGGATGTAACCCCAACCCCGGCAAAGAAATTATAGGCGTCTGGGCAAGTCCCGCAACTGACACCGTGGTGAGATGCTGTCTCCGGGCAAGCTGATCTTTTCTCGTGCCCATCCAGCCCGCTAGAATCCCTGCACCAATGAACAGTTCTCGCACGGCGACCGAGCCGATTGAGCGACTGACTGACCTTTCTCGCTCATTGGCAAACGCGCCCGGCTTCTCACAACTGTTGACCGCCACGAATGCGTCAGGAGCGGTCACGGTCGACGGAGTCTGGGGGGCTGCGCGCGCCTTGTTCGTGGCTGCACTGCTGAAAGATGCGAAGAGCGGGCGATTAGCTCACTCAAGTTCGGCCGAAGAGCCCTGGCTTTGCGTGTTCCCCCATGCTGATGATCTCGATGAATTCGCTGACGATTTGGCGAACTTCTCATCGACATCCGTCGAACGATTTCCTGCTTGGGATGCAATTTCAACGGATCCCTCAAGCTCGGATTCATCGTACGGCCGCCGGATTGCCTTGCTCAAGACACTCAGCAGGGGTCAATGCCCCCCACTGATCACGGCCAATATGATCTCGCTTTTGCAGACGGTGCCATCTGCACAGCGGATCGCTGCCGCAACACGTAATGTCGGCGTTGGAGAGATCATTGAGCCGGACGAACTTTGCCGTTGGCTCGTTTCTGCCGGATTTGAGGGAACAACTGCCGTGGCGACTCCAGGAGAGTTTTCTCGCCACGGTGGCATCGTCGATGTATTTGCGCCGGATTGGGAGAATCCTGTCCGCATCGAGTTTTTCGGCGACGTAGTCGAAAGTCTGCGGACGTTCGACGTCATTTCTCAACGCAGCCTGCAACCATGCAACTCTGTGGCAATCACGTTCTTGGAGCCGACAGTTGGAGATCGCGGGCACCTGGCCGACTTCCTGCCGGCCAAGACGAGGGTTGTGTTCTTTGAACCAGGTGAATTGGAAGAGGAGGGCCGTCGATACCTGGACCGCATGGATCATTCGGAAGACTTTCACACGACAAGCGCGTCACTCAAACGTCTATTGGAGTTTGGCAACGTTTCTGCAGAACGTATTGCTGTGGGCGCGTTGGACGCCACATGGTCGGCCCCGTTTGAAACTGTTGAACGTTTCAGCGGCGATGTTTCCAAGGTTCGTGGCGAGTTGGATGCCTTCGGCGGCGGACAGAAGCTGTTCCTGGTTTGCCAAACAGAAGCCGAGATCGAACGGCTGACAGAGATTTTGGGATCTTCTCAAGCGGCGAGTGAGAATCGTTTGCACTTCACGCTCGGCAAGATCCACCACGGATTTCGGATGACGACTCAAGACATCGTTGTGGTTGGCGATGACGAGTTGTTCCACCGCGCAGACGTGGCAGGACGATCGCGCGGCAAGCTCGGCAAAGTGATCGACAGCTTCCTCGATCTGCGTCCCGGCGACTACGTCGTGCACCTGAGTCACGGCGTGGGTCGCTTTCGGGGATTGACGCTGCTGGAAAAAGACGATCAACGCGAAGAACATCTTGAGTTGGAGTTTCACAACCGAGTCAAAATCTATGTGCCTGCATCGAAGATTCACCTCGTCCAAAAATACGTGGGAGGCACGAAATCTCGCCCCA
This sequence comes from Pirellulales bacterium, assembly GCA_028066245.1. GTDB lineage: Bacteria > Planctomycetota > Planctomycetia > Pirellulales > S012-138 > CALJLD01. Next base: position 17,978 of record JALCBR010000045.1, read on the forward strand.
CGTTGGCTCGGATTGGTGGCAAGGCTTGGGTAAAGCAGAAGCAGCTTGCTGAGGAAGCTGTCGTTGATTTGGCCAGCGATCTCCTGGAGCTCCAGGCCGCCCGCGCTGCACGGCCCGGAATCCGGTTTCCTGAGAATTCCGAATGGCAACGAGAATTCGAGGCATCCTTTCCGTACGTGGAAACGGATGACCAGTTCTCCGGCGCCTCGGCGATCGCAAGCGACATGGGGCAAGGTACACCGATGGACCGGCTCGTCTGTGGCGACGTTGGATTTGGCAAAACAGAGCTCGCCATGCGGGCGGCTTTTCGAGCGATCGATGCGGGCTATCAAGTCGCCGTGCTTGTGCCCACAACAATTCTCGCTGAGCAGCACTATCGCACCTTTCGCGACCGTATGGCACAGTTTCCTTTTCACATTGCATCACTCAGTCGCTTCTCGACAAAGGCGCAACAAGCTAAGACGATTGAACTCGTTCGCGAAGGCGAGGTTGACGTCGTCATCGGCACACACCGCCTCGCGCAGCGAGATGTCCAATTTCATAACCTCGGCCTGGTGATTATTGATGAGGAACAGCGGTTTGGTGTCGACGTCAAAGAGCGGCTCAAGCAGCTTCGCGCTATCGTCGATGTGTTGACGATGACGGCTACGCCCATCCCCCGCACGCTGCACATGTCATTGCTCGGGCTGCGCGATATCTCCAACTTGGAAACGCCTCCGGCGGATCGCCAAGCCGTGGAGACGTACGTGAATCGTTTTGACGCGGACCTCGTTCGCCGAGCCGTCGTTCGCGAACTGAATCGCGGTGGGCAGATCTTTTTTGTCCACAATCGTGTGGAGGATATCGAGGTTGTCGCCAAGAGGCTGCGGCAGATTGTGCCCGAGGTATCGATTTCCATCGCGCACGGTCAAATGCCCGAGCGCGAACTCGAGAAGGTGATGGTGCGGTTTATCGCAGGCAAACGAGATTTATTGCTGGCCACCACGATCATCGAAAGTGGTTTGGACATTCCCAACGCCAACACCATCTTCATTAATGAAGCGGACCGCTACGGCCTGGCTGACTTGCACCAACTGAGGGGACGCGTCGGTCGGTACAAGCACCGCGCATATTGCTACTTGCTGGTTGATCCCAACAAGGCTCTTAATCCCAACGCAGCTCGCCGCCTGCAGGCAATTCAGGAATACAGCCACATGGGAGCTGGATTCGCATTGGCAATGCGTGATTTGGAAATCCGCGGCGCTGGAAATATTCTCGGCAGCGAACAAAGTGGGCACATTAACGCCATCGGCTATGAGTTGTACTGCGAACTTCTGGAGCGGGCAGTCCGGTCACTGAAGAAACTGCCGCCACGACAACGGGCGGAAGTTGACGTAGATCTACCGGCAAAGGCCTTCTTGCCGAAGGAATATGTTCCAGACCTGCGGCTGAAGATCGACCTTTATCGCAGGTTGACTCGAGTGGCCAGTGAAGCTGAGTTGACTGACTTGTCTGACGAAATACGCGATCGATTTGGTCCTCCGCCTGAAGTTGTCGAGCGGTTACTGAAGATCGCTCGTATTCGACTGCTGTCTGCGCGGTGGCAGATCGACACGGTATATGTGGAAGATGATTACGTCGTCTTTCGCTACGGAATTCGACCGCAGATTGAGCGGTTGGCGAAGGAGAGCGGAGGGCGTCTACGTGTAGTTGATGGACGGAGCGCATACCTTCCCCTCAAGCGAAATGCCAGCGATGGCGATGCGATCATTGCCTGCATTGAATCTCTGTTGCAGGCCGCCTAGGTCATTTCTATAATCCCGCCCCGCGCATCTTGCCCGGGATTTGTCAACACCATCAGCGTTATTGCCGATGGAGTTGCTGAGGTGTCAGAATTTCACCAATCGGTAAAGTCACGCGCTCTGTTCGCGCCTCAACTGTGGCCCAAATTCAAGAGGCACTTCCGTCTTGCCTACCAATTGTTCTACGCTCCGTTTGGCCACATCCTTGGCCGTCTGCTGTCTGGTAGCCTTGCTGCCGGCGAGAGTGTGCATGGGTCAAGGCGGAACCCTTGGCCCTCCCAGTGGCACCGGGAATTCGCAAGCCGGACAGGGTTCGCCTGGCTTGGGGTTTGGCCCTTCCATCACGCAAGGGTTGGATCACAATCACGGCTTTTCCGGCACTCAGACAGCACAGCAGTCCATGCTGGCCAACCTAGATATGACGTTCATCCAGGGCGATGTCATTGTTGCCCGCGTTGGCGCTGACGTCATCCTGCTCAGCGAAGTCTTTCCTCAACTCCATTTGCTGCATCGCAACCCGGAAGCGATTAATGAGCAGACCTTGCAGCAAGTGCGACAAGCTGTCCAGCAGACCTTGCCATCATTGATCACCAGTCGATTGATTATTCAAGATTTCGAACGGACCGTACCTGAAGAGGCTCATGAACCTGCCCGGAAGCAGTTCGTTGACTACTTTGAAGGGACCATGATCCCCCAGATCATGGAACAGGCAGAAGCGCCCACGCGCGCCAAACTCATCGAGAAGCTCAAAGAAAACGGATTGTCTCTGGATCAGATTCGCAGAACACAGGTCGACTCGATGTTGGCTGGTGTTTGGGTTCGTGACAAGACGGAACCCAGCAAGGAATTCATGCGCGAGGAACTGCTCGACTTTTACAACGAGCATCTCAAAGATTTTGAATTCCCTTCCCGGGCAAAATGGGAACAGATCAGCGTTTCAAAGAGTGGCCGTACTCCCCAACAGGCGTTCAACATGCTGGCCGAACTGGGCAACGCCGTGGTGCGCCAGAGGGTGCCTTTTGCCCAGGTCGCCAAAGACCGTTCGGAGGGTCCAACCGCAACGTCTGGGGGTGCGCACAATTGGACGACGCAAGGAAGCTTGGTTTCCGAGCCGTTGGATCGTGCACTGTTCAGCCTGCCTGTGGGCGAGATGAGCCGGATCATTGAAGATGACAAATCGTTCCACATCATCCGTGTCACAGAACGAATCATGGCCGGACGAACGCCTTTTGAAGAAGTGCAAGAACAGATCCGGGAAACGCTCCTGGAGGAACAACGGAACAAAAACTATACGAAGTATCTCGCCGGGTTGCGGGAAACGATCCCCGTGGCATCGATCTTGGACGGAACTCTTGAGTGGCGTGGTCAGGCCGCCTCTCCAACCGGCCTGCGCTCTGCCAGTGCTACAGTTGGCGACGGAAATCGACCTTGATGGTAATCCACTATCGTCTCACCGAGGAAGTTCCGAAGTCATATCGTTGAAAAAGTTGATCTGATGAAGCGCAAGACGCAGTTCGCCCGATCACTCACGATCGCCGTTGTATTGCTCGGTCTGTTCAGCGCATCACTTGCCGGCTGTGTACCCACTCCGCCCCCACTTCCGCCTGTCGGCATGAGCCTCGCTGCTGACTGACGGGTTGGAGATAGCCCATTGATCATCCGGCCTGTTTGAGAGCATCCAGTGACTTGTAAATTTCGGCCAACTTGAGCATTAATGCTTCAAGCTGAGCATAGTAAGAGTCCTCGCTCAACGTCTCTTTCTGATCGCGCAGTTTGGCGATGTCGAGTTCGATTCGGTCGCGTTTTGTGCGGATACTCGGGGAAATCGCCCGTTCGCTTTGGCTTTGAATCAGATGGAATTGATGTGCACGAGCTCCATCGAGCGCTGCGCCGTCTCGGGCTCGCCGCGTTGCACGGACACCACGAAACCAGTCCGCAGGCGTGCCCAAGCTGTCGCCGTTGTCATCCAACAGGGCATGCTCGGTCGCCAGCCGTGACTCCGTTTGATAAAACTCTGCAACTCGTTTGCTGGCCGTGAGGTAAGCCTCCAACAGCGAGACCTGATCATCCTTATCGAGATCGGCCGACGCGTCATTCATCGCCGCGGAAATGTAATCGCCAAATCGTGCGTAGTTCAATTCATGCCCATTTCTGGTGGCCGTGACAATCACCCGTTCCGCCGCGGAAAGTTCGTTCACAAACGGCCCGCTGGCGGACGCACAATTAACAATGGCAACTGGTCGCGTCACATCATCCAACCATTCGCCAAGCTGCTGTGGTGTAAAGTCCGGACCGACAAGGTTGAACTTGGCAGTCTGACCGTCAAAGGTGCCGTGGCCAATCAGAACGATCCAAAGCGGAGTTTCCGCGGATGAATATTGGACGATAGCCCGGCGAAGATGTTCACGGTCAGTCTCCACGAGAACCGTACCTTCAGACGAAGACTGTGGTTTGCTTCCGCCGATCCGAATGAAACGCGCGTCTGCTTCGGACGCGGCCGTCTGCCAGCGGTCAGCCCAGCTCTCGAACGTGTCCTCGTACTCTTCGACCGCAGCGGCGCCAACAACAACAATGACGCACGAGCGATCATCCTCGGCGGCGGATCTTGCCGTGTCCTGACCGGTCGCCAAGCTGAGCAGGAGTGCAATCCAGGTTTTCATGGACCAGATGTTTATGGATATGGCAGACAGCAACACAGAACGAGTGCCAGTTTTTTTGCGTAAGCTGTCTCAGTGTTGGTTTTAACTACGGCAACCCGCGAATCCTCCGAATGCCCCACTCAGCAGCCAAACAGACGATGGCAATCAGGAAATACCAGGGCGTGTGCCAAAGCGGCCGAATCCACGATTCCTGAATAGGCGCTTTGCGAGACGAAAGGCCATCAACAAAGGAATCCAGTTCATCGGCAGAGATGATTTCCCCGCCGGTCTTTGCAGCAACAGATTGAAGTAAGTCACGATTGGGATGCAAACTGGCGAATTCCTCAGCAGCGGGTTGCGATGCCCAGCCTGCTTCCCGTGTTCCCAATTCTGCTCCATCCGGCCCTTTCGCCGAGATAACAGCTCGATACGCGCCGGGTTGTTTGGGAACGTAAGTCGCGATGTAAGTTCCGGCTTCATCTCCGTTCGCTTCAGCTTCGATTTCCAAAGCATCGCCCTCTGGAGGTTGCACGGTAACCATGACCGTGGCGTTATCCAGCGGCAGGTACTCACGATCACGAATTCGTGCAACGATCTCCATCGCCATAACTGCAGAGTCTGGTTTTGCACGCACATCAACGTCCACCGTTTGAGGAACATCCGCAACCATCCAACGGATCATTTGTCGCCATGACTTCTCCAGGTCGCTGGTTTCGGGCGTCTCTCGCCGCATTCCCCAACGCCAAAGGTCACCGAGCAGAAAGCTGGCCACGCGCCCTTTGCCAAACGATTGCGCAACAAGTGCCGGATACGTGTTACCAGCCTTGTCGTGAACTTCCGCCAGGACGGCAGCGCCTGGTTTGATGTCACCCACGTAGCTCAACGTGTGAAACATGTTCATGGTTTGCAGCCGATGGCGTTCTTCCTCTTCCGTTTTCCGCGTGCGAACCCACGGTTGCAACCAACCTTCACGTGTGAGCGAGAGCTGATAATCCTTGATGCCGGGAAACGTACTGGGACGGTTTAAGTAGACGGGCAGCATTTCCCCAACGGGATTGCGATCATACTTTCCTTCAATGTATGAATCTGGGCCTCCCAGCATCAGCAATCCGCCACCGCGTTGGCTGACAAAGTTTCGCAACATGGCGAGTTGATCTTGAGTGAAGAACTCAGCTTCCACATCGTCCAGGACGATGGCGTGATACTCATAGAGTTTCTCAGGTATCTTAGGAAATCCATCGCGAAGTTCTTCTCCGTCACGCGTATTCAAGCGGACAAGGACAGGTTCGTCATGCCGTTCGACGTTTTCTGCGTCGGGATGATTGAAGCCTTCAAAGAATGAGCTCCGGTCACGGTCACGCGGATCTCGGAAATCGAACTTCGGTTCTCGCCGGGCGATGCGAACCAGACCAACAACGTCCACTTGTTCATCGTCATCGACAGCACGTCGCAGGTATTTGAACTCCCAGTTTGGGCGCCCGCTGACGTACAACACGCGATACGGTCCCCCGCCGCGGTCTACTGCAACCAATCTGGTGTTGTTGACCACAGTTGGCTCACTTGACTGAGCACTGTCTTGTGCAGGTCTATCTGGATTGGATTGAGGTGGTGCGGAACGTGGCTCTTTGGTTTGGGCAAACGCCCGAACTTTGTAGAAAACCACACCGTCATGAATGGGCCGAATCTGGAAACGGAAACTCAGCGGCTCATTCGAGACTCCAGCTTTGGCAACCTGGCGCTCGACCTCCTCGCCTGCCTCATCCTCGATCACGGCGACAATTTGTTCGCCGGGATAACCAGTAGCGAGGACCTCGGCGCGAATGACGACCGGTGCGGACTCAAAATTCGTCTGATTGATGGAAACATCCTCAACGCTGACGTCTTTGAGGACTTGCTGATCCGGCGGTAGCACGGGATAAATCGGCGGCAGTTGTGACCAGTCAACTCCACTGGCATCCGTCGCGTTCCCGTCAGAAAACAGCAACACGCCAGCCAGCGGTAAGTCTCGAAATCTGCGTGCCAGAGCATTGAGTGATGACGGAAGCGCAGAGCTTGAACCGTCGAAAGCCAACATCTCGAAACCGTCGACAGAACGCAGATGTGAATCGAATGCGTAGTTGCGCACATCGAAATCTTGCCCCAGGCGTGCCTGCCAAGGAGCATCTTTGGCCAGCGTCGTTTGATACCACTGACCACGAGTTTGCTCTCCCTCACCTGCACGAATTGTCAAGCTTTGGCTATTGTCTGCCAGCAACACGAACGAGTTTGCGCCTGGGCGAGGTCGTGTACCCACCAGAAGCGGCTCCAGCAAGCAGAGGACTAACGCGAGCAGGCCAATGGCTTTCAACGTTGCGGCCGCGATTCGCACGCCAGCGGATGCTCTTGCGCGAGCGTAGTTCCAGATCAGAGCAATGGCGGCCAAACCCATGACGCAGGCGGCAACCAATTTCCAATCAGGAGATCCCCAAACCAATCCCGAGGTTGTCACTGGTCACCCCCGGAATTTTGTTGGCGTGTTGCGGGCTTCCCGCTGCCCAACTTCTCGTAGTAGCGCCGCACGGCTTCCGAGAACTGCGGAGGTACGGGATCCCGATCGATGGGAACCAGCGCGTCGGGATCTTCGCGGCGACGGATTTCCTCAGAGATTTGTTTGCGGAGTTCATTCAGCGGTTCCGCAACCAAGTCCTGCAACTTATCCCAATCTGGCTCCGCGGCGTGCAGCTTGTAGTCTTCACGGGCACCGCGCACACGGTCTCGAATCCGGGCAGCCTCTCCACGCAAGTCAGGGTCTTCGATGAGGTTCTCGACACCTCGCATGCGATCGATCCACTCGCGGTAGTTCTGACCGGTGATCGGGCCATTCGGATCTCCGCCCCATCCGCCTTCTCCGGCTTGCTGTAGCCCTCGCATGAGTTGCTCAACCGTAGGTCGATTTTGCCCCTGTTGGTTCTGCCCCTGTTGGTTTTGACCCTGTTGGTTTTGACCCTGTTGGTTTTGACCCTGTTGGTTTTGACCCTGTTGGT
>JALCBR010000045.1:25520-37605 GCA_028066245.1 Pirellulales bacterium
GGTTTTGACCTTGTTGGTTTTGACCTTGTTGGTTTTGACCTTGTTGGTTTTGACCTTGTTGGTTTTGACCCTGTTGGTTCTGCCCCTGTTGGTTTTGACCTTGTTGGTTCTGCCCCTGTTGGTTCTGACCCTGTTGGTTCTGACCCTGTTGGCCTTCGTTTTGCTCTCGTTCGCCCGATTGATTGCGTGCCTGTTGCATCTCTCGGTTAAGTTGCTCAGCGAGTTCGTCCAGTTCATGCTGGGCCTGGCGGAGCGCATCCGTTTGATCGCCAACTACGCCTTCGGCGGCGCGCTCAATGCGCTGTCGCAGGTTGCTGATGCCTTGGCCAGCTTGACGTGAAAGGTCTGTCGCATCCTCTGTCAAGCTGCGCTCAAGTGACTCGATGGATTCATACAGATCTTGGTCGATGTTCCGGCGCATGCCTTCTCGCAATGCCTCGTAAAGCTGCTCGGCCAACCGTGGGTTTGGTTGTTCAGCCTCCTGTCCGACTTGTCGAATTTGCTCCAACAGCTCACCGATTCGATTCCGCTGTTCGTCCAGTTCTTCCTGCAGCGCTTCTCGTTCCGCAGAATCACGGAGAGAGCGCTGCTCGCGATTGGTGAGTTCTTCCAAATCTTGCGTGAGCTCTTCCTGTTTCTGATCCAAATCCTGAGCCTTGTTGCGCATGTTGCGCAAATCCTCGGAGAATCGCTCGGCCGTATTTTGGCGAAACTGGTCACGCAGATTGTTCAAGCCGGATTCCGCGCGCGCGCCTTCACTGAGCGCTTCCGGCAGCTGACCGTCTTCAAGAGCATCCGCGGTTTTACGGATATTTTCTCTTGTTTGATCTAACTGCTGCCGCTGCTGATCCAGTCGCTGCCGGTTTTCCTCTGATTCCGCTTGTTCACGCAGCTCATCCGTGTCGCGCAGAATCTGCTGCTGCTGATCCCGAAGCCGTTTGAGCTGTCGTTGCAGTTCTTCTTTTTCTTCCTCCGACTCGGCTGCTTCAAGCGCTGACTGCAATTCTCGAAGCCTGTCATTCAAGTCCTGCTGCCGCTGTGCGAGTTCTCGCAAGCGATCAAGCATTTGTTGATCTTGCTGCTGTTGTTGGTCTTGTTGTTGTTGATTCTGCCGTCGCTGTTGGGCTTGTTGTTGAGATTCATAGCGATTCTGGTCATTCTCCAGATCAAGCTGCCGCAGTTGCTGTTGCGAAGGGCCGCTGTTTGACTGGGCGCTTTGCGAGGAATTGCTTTGCTGTTGCCGATTGTTTCGTGTGACTTCAAACTCTCTCGCGCGCAGCTTCAGTAAATCCTGATAGGCCGATTGAGCGAAGGGGAGAGCGCTGCGGTCACCTTCAATGGATGGAGCTTCAATGGCTTCAGTCAGGTGTTGTAGCGCTTCTTGCATGTTGAAAATAGCGCTTTCCAGCCCATCAATCGAAATGGGATCTTGAACCTCGTCAGAGCCAAGCATCTCTTCCGCCTGCTGTATCACGTTGATCTGGGCGTCCTGCAGCACACGGTTGTCTTCAGTAAACTCTGCGGACAATTCAGGCGATGTTTCACGCCGGATCAACGCCCAGGTGCCGTTAATGATCTGCTTCTGCAATTTCGCCAGCTCCTCCGCACGCTGACCGTTTTGATTTTGCTGACCCTGTTGGCCCTGCTGATCTTGTTGATCCTGCTCTTGCTGCTGTTGTTGCTGCTGCTGACCTCCAGCTGGCTGCTCTCCTTGCCGAAAAATCTCTTCCAGGTGTCGCACTTCGGCAAAGTACATATCCCCGAAACTCCGCCGCAGCTGGCCTGAGGGACCAAAGTCATCCGCCCACATGTAGTACGTGGCGAGCTGATCAGGCTCTGCTTGAAGCTCCTCAAAGCTCAGCGTGTATTCCGGATTAGCCTGGCGAAGCACCGGAACATCAGTTGCCGGAACTTCGCCGTCTTGAAGGGCGTCGTACAGCGGAACGTCCACGGGTTTCCCGCCGGCGAGCATATAGGTGAATCCATAGCCCACCAACCCAAAGTCATCCTCAACCTTTCCGCGCAACTCAAGCTCCTCGACAGGAGAAACACGGACATCCTTTGCGGGACGGGTAACCGTGATCTTTGGTGGGTTGTTCTTGGTCGCATTAACAACAACTTCTGTGGGGATCTTATTGGTTCGGCCCTGTTGATCCACCAGGCGGACGCGATAGCGATGGGAACCCGACGCGGTGACCGTGACTTCATACAAGGGTCCAGCACCGTCTGGCTCTGGGGAGGGCGTGAGCGAGATCACTTCCCCATCGTCTCGCAGCAAATCCGCCGTGGCGACCTGTTTGTTCAAACGAAACAGTAGTTGCACTTGGGTGCCTTCGACGGCTGTGACATGGCGGATGTCATCAATTCTCTTGGGAGACTGCCGCGAGAACGCGGGATAAGTCAAATGCGCATCGACCCTGCGGACGACGGGAAACTCGAACACTGTCACATGATAGGTCTCACTGCGACCGCCCTCGAACTCAACGTGGTAGTTCAAATCTGTTGTGACTTGAGGTACACGCACGGCAAACGTTGGATCCTCCAAGCTGCGTGTCATGGCAAGTGACCGAACGTCTTGGTTTGCTGGATCTGAATCCGTTGACGTTTCACCAGCGCCGGAATCTTGCGGCAATGGTAGGACGAGATTGACGTCTGCGGGCGCGTTTTCCTTAAACTTGGCAGTCACAAGCAAGGACGTACCGCGCTCGATTTCGGTATCACCTGGCTCAATCGTCCATTCAAGCGTGCCTTCTGGAACTTCAACAATCCGTGGCGAAGGCGTTTCCGAAGTTGCCTGAGCCGGTGGCTTCTCTTGAGCGTGACTTCCTAGCCCCGTCAACACCACAATCAACAATCCCAAAGCTATGACGTGAGTGACTTGAGCTCCGCGCAGCTTCCACCCGGCGACGGTGTTATCCCAATTGTGTTTGCGACGATGAAGTACGGCCTCGCAAATGACGGTATACTGCAGAAATCCATAAGAGCCCGTCTGCTCATCTGCTTCTTGCTGTTCGGCTGAGATAAGCAAAGCAGAGAGTTCAGGGTGGCGAGCTTCGATCTTACGGGCGATCCAACGGTGGTCGCGTCGGGATTTCAAGACGAAGAGTGCATAGACGCCAGCACTGAGCAAGGCAATCGCCGCAAGGACAGCCAACTGCGGCCAACCGAAAGTTGTTGAGCTCGGCGACCTGTTTGCAGCCGCATAAAGCCCTGCGCCCACGGCAGCCCACAGCAGCCAACACACAGTCAACCCTGCCCAGAGCCGTAAACTACGAAACCGGCGGGCGACGCGCTCCAACGCTTGCCAGAGTTCAAATCTCATGACGACTATGCCTCCGCATCAGTCCTTGGGGTTGCCAAGAAATTGTTTTGCTTCTCAATACGCTTATTGTCACTGGCCGGGATCCCCGCTTTGTGACTCTGCGGTCACGTCTTTTCGGCCAGCCAGCCACGTCTCCGCAATCAATACGAAAACCGCGGCCAGAATCAACCACTGCCATACCTTCTGCTGACTTTCCAGCTCCACATCCCGCATTTGTCGGCGACGTTCTGGATCAGTGGCCGCCGCATCGTGATCGACGATTCTCAAACGCAGTTGTTCCAAGTTTTCCATAGGGAGTGTGGCCGTCTTGCTTTCCCTTGGATCCAAGTTGACGGCGAATGTTCGCTCGTCATCAGTGGAACGGAACTTGTATATGCCCGGCGCGTCTGCCTGGGCGAAATGCGTTGCCCCTTCACTGATTTGCAGTTCGTCGCCAGCGGGTGTTTGCACAGACCATTTGTTCTCATCTCCCCCTGCTGGTAGCGGAATCCGCTGTGAGACGATGTACGTTGTTGTGTCAATGTACTGCCGCTTACTTCGATCTAACATGGCTGCCGTCATGGGAACGAACTTGGTCGAGCGAGCAAGTTGACTATCGGCCGGATGCCAACCGCTTGTCATGACGAGCAGATAACCTTCGCCGGTTTTCTTCTCAATGATAGCCGCATCGCCTGTGTCGAAGCTGGCGATCACTCGAACCGGATTGGTTTCATGATCGGTGGTGGCGGAGTCCGTTGGTGAATCTTCTGCGATCAAATGCGTGGGGTCCAACTCGCGGTATTGCCAGAAATGAATCTTCGTAAAGTCGTTGAATTGTGGGCTGGAGAGTGCTGCAAACAGACTGTGGTCAAAGACAATGTCTGTCATCAAAGCGTAGTCACGAATGGCCCCTGTCGTGGTCTCGACTTCTTTGACGCCAGCTAAAGAGGCGAGCGTCGGGGATTCGCCTGGCTGCGTAATGACAAACACGACCGTCCCGCCTGCTTCTACGTACTGTCGCAACTTCGCTTGGTTGGCAGGAGTTGTCTCCGACGTGACAACGACTAACTGCGGCGACTCATCCGACGTCCAGACCAAGGAATCGTTCGGGGATTTTCCGTCAACACGGATCGTTCTTCGTGGTGTGTCAGAAAACGCGCTAGCGAGGAAATAATGCAAACCGGCGGCATCATCGGCCGAATCAGGGCCAACGTACAAGACGCTCACCTCTTCGATCTGTTTAGCCGCGATGTACAGTGTGTTGTCAAACTCGTGCTGATCGCCAGTAAGACTTAATCGTGGCTCGTGAACGTTCGCAGGCGCGTGGGGAATGCGGACAACGCGGCTCTCGCCCGGTGGAACATAGACTTCAACGGGGTGAAGTGCACTGTCTGTTGAACTTTTGTCCGTCGCGTCTGCCTGGACGGATTCACTGTTTGTGGATGTGGTTTCAATCCCCTCCCCCACCCAGCGGAGTAGGAAGCGATCATTGGAAGTTTCTGGATCATTGCTGACTCGGACTCGCATCTCCGGAGTGGCATCCACATCCGAAAACTCTTGCGGATCCTGGAGTCGCTGTAATCCTGCGTTAGCGGCATCGCTGGCAATGGTCTTGATTTCTAGATCAACGTCACGCGGCCAATTGAACCCGCCCAACTCATCCAAACGACTTCCGACTTGAAGGTCGCTCACGAGCACAACTCGCCGAACGCGATGACTTGTCTCCTCCGAAGTGTCAACGGCGTCATTAACAACCGCGACAGCATCAATCAATGCTTGGCCTAAGTTGGTGGCGCCCCACGTGGGCCCTAACTCGCCCAATCGCTGTCGAATGGCAGAAGGGCGTTGATCGGCCGGTAATTTTGCCAGGTCCTCAAAACTCACCACCGAGCGTATGGAGGAATCAAAGGCGACAACGGCCAACTCATCTTCCGGCCGTAATGAATCGATTACCGCGTTGACTTGGCGCAGTGCCCGTTCCCACAAATCACTCCGTCGCATACTGGCGCTTGTATCCACCAACACGGCGATACGACGTCCGGCCATCGATTCTCGATCGACCGCGGCGGCGGTCCGCAAGAAGGGGCGTGCGAAAGCCATCGCCAGCAGGCAAAGAGCAACCACGCGAAGTATCAACAGCAAGATGTTGTCCAGTCGGCTGCGACGCGTTAGCCGAGGCGGTGACGGACTAAGAAACATCAATGAACTGAACCGAACTTCACCTTTGGGTGACCGGCGTATCAAATGGAAGATGAGCGGTGCCGAGACGGCGAGCAAACCGAGCACGTAGAGGGGGGTCAGCAAACTCATCGCAGTTGATAACGCCTCGTAGTAATCTGGTGTCGCTTTGGATTCAGCAGTCGATTGTTCTAGGCAATTCTTTGTCGGACGTTTCTACGTCCCTGGTCACGCCCACGATGCATCCTCGCCCTAAGCAACTCGAACAGCACAAACTCCAAAGGTTGATCCGTTGTTAGTGAATGAAAGTCCACGCCCAGATCCTGGCAAGCCGAGGTCAACTGCGCGGCATGTTCATTGAACTTGCGTTGATAATCAGCACGGGCTACGTCCGCATCAACGTAAAGTTCTCGCCCAGACTCGACATCACGAAAGATGGCTGGCGATTGAAACTCAAAGTGAACTTCTTGCGGGTCGAGCACGCGAAAGACGATGACCTCATGCCCACGCGAGCGCAGGTACCCTAATCGGGTCGCCAGCAACTCTGGCGAAGCCAGCAGGTCCGAGATGACAACAATGAGCCCACGTTTTCGAACCGTGGCAGCGACCTCTTCGAGGGGATCGGCAAGATTGGTTGCCTTGCCCTGGGGCTCACGTGAAAGCTCCGCCATGATCCGCCGCAGGTGCCCAGGCCGATGCCGCGGAGGAAGGTACTCGACGACCTTATCTTCAAACGTGACCAGCCCCACGGCGTCTCGCTGCGTGGACAGGAAATAGGCAATTGTTGCCGCAGCGGTGCAGGCGTACTCATGCTTGGTGTGATCGCCAGAGCCGTATCCCATCGAACGGCTTGTGTCCAAGAGGATCGTACAACGGAGGTTGGTCTCATCCTCGAACTGTTTAACGTAGTAACGATCACTTCGCGCAAACAACTTCCAATCCAAATAGCGAAGATCATCGCCGGGTGAATACTCGCGGTACTCGCTGAACTCAACACTGAATCCGTGGAACGGGCTTCGATGGATGCCGGCAAAGAAGCCCTCCATCACAACACGAGCGCGGATCTCCAAGCTTTTGATCCGCATGAGCGTATGGGGATCAATCATCGAACCGCGCGATTCCGGTGTCGTATCGCGCGAATTCTGTTTCGAACTACGAAAACGGGCCAGTGACATTAGGTTCCAGGTAGTCGTGGTGAGGAATGTCCAATCGGATCTAGCGGTAGCGACTGCCTTTCCATGCCGCAGCACTAACCAGTTGGCCCAGGAACTTCATCCAAGAGCCTATCGATGACTTGATCGACCGAGATTCCATCCGCTTCAGCGCGGTAGCCGAGCAGAATCCGGTGTCGGAACGTCGGATGGACAAGGTCTCGAATGTCGTCCGGCGAGACGTGATGTCTCCCTTGGAGTAAAGCCTTGGCTTTGGCCCCTAACACGGCGTATTGTGCCGCCCGCAGCCCCGCTCCCCAACTCACCCAATCTGAGATGAAATCTGGGGCCCCTTGTTCACCCGGTCGCGAGGCTGATGCTAACCGCACAGCGTAGCGGACGACTTCTTCGGCAACGGGGACTTTGCGGACGACTTCGTGAAACCGCATCACATCTTCACCATCGAACAACGGTTTGATGGCAGCGGGCTTGCGACTCGTCGTTTGTTGTACCACCGCGACTTCATCATCCTCAGGCAAGTAGTCAATCACGACATTGAACATGAAACGGTCGAGCTGAGCTTCGGGAAGCGGATAGGTTCCCTCCATCTCGATTGGATTCTGTGTCGCGAGCACAAAGAACGGCTCTTCAAGTGGATATCGCACGCCTGCGGCAGTCACTTGGTGCTCCTGCATGGCTTCCAGAAGAGCAGCTTGCGTCTTGGGGGGGGTGCGGTTGATCTCATCGGCCAAGATGACGTTGGCAAAAATTGGTCCCTTGACGAACTGTAGTTGGCGATGTCCGTCGGTTCCTTCCTCAAGGATCTCCGTCCCCGTGATGTCCGCAGGCATTAGGTCTGGAGTGAATTGAATCCGCTGGAACTTAAGGTGGAAGATTTGGGCGATCGAATGAACCAATAGCGTCTTCGCCAGTCCGGGCGCGCCGGTAATCAAGCAATGACCGCCTGCGAACAAACTGATCAATAGCTGATCAATGACATCTCGCTGGCCAACAATGACCTTGGACAGTTCCTGCTCAATCAATCCACGGCTTGACTGGATCTGTTCAACAACTTGTTGCTCAAGTTCATAGGATTCTGTTGCGGTAGTTGCAGGCTCAGTCGTCACAGGAACTCCTTGAGGTCACTTGCAAGACATCCACGCGCAAAGCGTCGTCGTCCGCTAGGATGATTTCAGAACGATGGAGGGAACTGTCGAAGGTGTGGTCGCGGCGATCGTGAAATAGTGCTTTACTGCTGCTTGCGGTGGAATGTTGCTGGGGCCGGGATGGGCGAAAAATCCTAGCGATCTCCGGTCAAAAGGACTAATGAGTCATGGCATATGTCACGATGTTGATGCCCATGGGATAGGCTTTGGGTGCGGAGAAGTTCTCGAAGAACCATGAATCTTCACCTTCTCGTTCCCACCCGTCCCCCAAGTCCGTGTTGTGGCAAATGATGACCATCATGCGGCCCTTGTCGTCAAAAATCCCCTTATAGTGCACGAACTGTGCGCTGGGACCGTACCGCGACTCCCAAGTGATCCCGGTCCACTGGCTGTCGATCGCCGTTCCGATATTGGGAATCTGCGGCTTTTCTGTGAGCTTGTAGACGCAGTTGAAGACCTCATGGTCGATCTTCAACTCGGTCGGCTCTCTGTCCGGAAAAACACGTTTGATTTCCGCGTAAAAATTGTCATAGGCGGCGTCCCCCCAGAAATCGTCCACCATTAAGAAACCGCCGTTGAGCAAGTACCTTCGCAGTGCAACGACCTCATCCTCGTGGAAATGCAAACCGCCCGGTTCAATCATGTAGATGAAGGGATGATCAAAAAGCGCGTCATCTGTCAGTCGAAGCGAAATGGGGTCCGGATTGACCTTAAGGGATGTCAACTGTTGCAGGCGGAAAGAGAAATTCAGATCACTATCAGGGAAATCTGTGTCCCATCCCCAACCACCACCCCAACGGCGACCAAACCCCCGCTGGTTGGCATTATCATGATGCCACCAACTGTCGTATTCCACACGCACGAAGGTAAACACGTCTTCGGGAAATCGCCGATCAATCTCCCAATTGGGGATACCCCGCCGTGAATCACGACCGTACCCGCGATAGAACGGATCTTGCCCCCATTGTTGCTCCGCGACGCCCACGGCACAGATGGCCAACAGCGCGGGGATGATCACAAGTGCCATTCGGCTCTTTTTCATGATTGCCTTTGTGGGAGAGCGGGGTTCGCTCTCTTCAATGAGAGGTTCTTCAATGGGAGAATCTTCCGGCACCATCTTCCACCGTTGCCGGAGGGATGTAAAGCAAATCAAGACCTACGCTGTTGTCATGGGCTGATCCGGACGGAGGAACTTGCACCTCACTTGACCGAGCATCCTTACCGGAAGCACTCCGCTTTGCGTCTGGTGCGCGCAATGGGCCATCCGTTTCCGCAATGATTTGGAGCAGCAATTGATGGGCGTTGCGAAAACGCGGGGCTTGTTCCAATGCCATCAACACCTGGCGGCGCGATTGAGCAAACTCTTTCTTTTGGAAATACAGTTGCGCCAAGCGAAAATGCAAATCGCTTGGGTCCGTATCATCCAGAATCGCCAGCGCGGAGAGCGCTCGAATACCAAGGTCAACGTCTTTCAATTCCTCTGCGGCTGCCGCCGCCGACCGATGTGGTGCTGCGTTAAGAGGATTCACAGCCAGATATCGTCGGGCATTGTCTAACAGAAGCTGCGCGTCGTTGGATGCTTCAGCAATCTCCATCAACCGAGAATACACCTGTAGAGAATCGCTCGTGCGAGCGGCCAAATTTTCTAGCACGGCACGTTCTTCGTCGAAATGCCCCAACTCACGGTGCACGGTGGCGAGCATGGCGTAGGCGTTATCGCCCCCTGCATACTCTGGATAGAGTTCAATCAACTGCTTCAGCGGCGCAATCGCCTCGGAATGTCGTTGCTCGCGAATGAGCGCCGCGGCGTACGCGGTCAGAGCGGGGAAATTGTTCGGGCGCTGCTCGAGCCATTCGGCAATGTCCGCCGATGTGGCGAGGGGACTGAGATCCGGTTGCTCCCAAGTGGCATCGCTTGCTGTAGCTTTCGCGCGGGCGCGAACAAATGCTGCGAACGCCTCGTCGAGCTCTTGCCATGATGCACCAGTGCGAATCGGCAAAGCAGCTTCCAACGCTTTTCCCGCGCCCAAATCCGCTAAGACGGCATTGAGCTTGTCAAAGCCGTACTCCTGAATCAGGAATTCGATCGCCAATCCCGACTCAAAGTAGGCGAATTGCAGATGTAATCCAGACTTGGGCGACAGGAACGAAGCGCTGAGCTCGCTCATGGGAGGGAGATCGTCACTCAACATGATCTCGCGATAGATCGGCATCAAAGGCTGCCCCCAAGCTGGGTTCTCCCGCACTTCTTCATAGACCGAGATGCCTTCACTGAACCAGCGGGGCATTTTGTTTTTGGTCTTGTGCAGCGTGACCACATGGCAGAACTCGTGCCAAAGCACGGACTCCCAATTGGACGGCGTCTCGCCCTGAGAAGCTGGGCTGTTGGCCGTGATCACACGGCCAAAGCAAACGCCGAGATATCCCTCCGCGCCAGGCAGACCGAATGTCCGGACGGCGAAATCGCGCTGCCGAGGGAAGATCTCTACGATGATGGGTTCCTGCAGAGCAACGTCATACTTTGCACAGAGTGTTGCTTTCGCGCGGCTGAGCACATCCAGCGCCAACTGACCGTAAAGTTCAGCTTCCCGTTCCTCCATCCGCAGCAAAAAACCGTCAGCAGAAACTGTTCGGAAGCCAGCTAGTTCATCGTGCAACGTCACGAGGTTATACATCAATACGTTATAGCCGTCGGTGGCAAAGACTTCGTTGGCCAATCGCCACCCTTCTTCCTCTTCGCCAAGGCGAAGCAGGTCCTGGGCGAGCTGAATCTTTGCCGGCAGATACGATTCGCGGAAAGCAAGGGATCGCCGCTGATAAGCTGCCCCTTCCTCAAAGCGATACTTTTGCGATAGCTTCCTACCGATTAACCAGTCGACTTCTGGATTCTGCGGCCAATGCGCGAGCGCCCGGTCGCGGCCCTCCTGTTCACCTTCGCGATCAGAGAGCAGGTGTGCGACTGCGGATTCGTAGGCCCAGGCCGTGGGATGATGCGGGTTGACGCGATGCACACGGTCAATCAATTTTCGAGCAGCGGCATAACGTTCCGCGTCAATCAGTTTATCCACTTGCATCAGCAGCGTAGGAACGTGCTCGGGATCGATTGCTAATGCTGCTTCCAATGACTCCACAACCTTCGCGGGATCGCTGTTGGCAAAAGCGCGTGCCGTCAAGAAATGGTAGTGGGGATCTTGCTTGGCCCTGGGAGGGGCTCCTTGCAGTGATTCGGCGGCCAACGCGAAGTCTTCCTTGCCAAGCGCCAACTCTGCTGAAGCAAAATATGTTTCTGGATAACTGGGACTTTGCCGTTTGGCAACGTCGTAGTACTCTTCCAGAACCTTGCGCGCATCAGCGCCTCGCAGAATGAAGAACTTGCCCAACGCAACACGGCTTTCCGCAGATGAATAGCGCCGCGGATTTGTGAGCAACATTGCATCGACGTCAAGGAGAAGTTGCTCGGCTTCCTCAAGCTTTCCGTTGTATAAGTAGGCCTCATAGGCCAACAATCGAACCTGTAGACTTGTCCGGAAAGTCTCTAGCGCTTCCTGCGAAGCCTCGAAAGCTTGTTGATACCGCCCTCGCGCCAGTTCCGATTTGATCAGTAAATGCCGCCACCTTTCTGTCCATGCTCGCCCATCAATTGCCTGGCGCGACATGTCCGCAGCTTCCTTGAACTTGCCGGAGCGAAACAACTCCTCCGCCTGGGAAACGGAAGCCTGCCAGGTTGTTTCGGCTCCCTCGACTGCTGAACTCGTTACGGCAAAGAACTGCGCGAAGAAAAAGAGGGTGGTCGTTGGTACCACCGCAAAGAGCGATCTCAGGATCGTACGACCCCGCACTTCCGATTGAATTGCGTCCTGCATAGGGTCCTGGAGCATATGTCTGTTCCGCACTTAATGAATTGGATAGCCAGATTTCTGATCGCCGGAGCAAATAATCCAGGCCAAAAGTTGTGCAGGCCCTCTGGACGAGCGCATACCGCTAGCTGCTATTGTAACACCATCTTGCTACGGATGTTTCGCGAGACCCGATTCAGTTCCGCCAAGTTCTGTCTAAGGCTGTGCCTTTGGAGACCTGGAACTTCCAGCGCACAGGTTGAGCCCGGCATCCATTGAGCAAAACCAAGACTGGCAACATGACGCCTAGATCGACTCCAGCGGAATAATCTTCACACCAGCGGCCGCAGCATCAGCCCGTGATTCCTCTAGTTGGGCAAGCAGCGGGTTGCTTCGGCGGCGTGGAGGTTTGCGTTTGGCTGGACTGCGACGGAACAGGATAAAGCTCAAGTC